>JABLWX010000099.1 GCA_013178315.1 Candidatus Aminicenantota bacterium | reverse complement strand
GGTCCTGACCGGGGCCGAGGATGCCCGGCATCTCAGCCGGGGCGTCTTTGAGGCTTATACCGGCCTGAACCTCAGGGCCTCGCAGAACGCCCCGCTGTCAATCCTCGAAGAAAAAAATACCGGAAATAACCTTCCGGCCCAGGTGGAAATTTTCAGCACCTCCGGCAGCGAATACCACTTTTACTTCATGGCCAAGGGCGGGGGTTCGTCCAACAAGACCGCCCTTTACCAGGAAAACAAATCGCTGCTGCGGGATGAGCAAACCCTGCTGGATTTCCTGCGCGAGAAGATCAAGGCCATCGGCGTGGCCGCCTGTCCGCCCTACCGGCTGGCCGTGGTCATCGGCGGCCTGTCGCCTGAAATGAACGTCAAGACGGTCAAGCTGGCCAGCGCCGGCTTCCTGGATAACCTGGTCACCAGGCCGACCGGACTCCCCCACGGCTACCGGGACCTGGAATGGGAGAAAAAGGTCCTGCGGATAGCCAGGGAAACCGGGCTCGGGGCCCAGTTTGGCGGAGTGGCCCTGGCCATGGAAGCCAGGGTGATCAGGTTGCCCAGGCACGGTGGGTCGCTTCCGGTGGGCATCGGGGTCAGCTGCAACGCCGACCGCAACCTGAAGGCGAAAATAAACCGTTATGGAATTTTCGTAGAAGAGCTGGACAGGAACCCGGCTCGTTTCTTAAAGAAAATTGACGCCCTCAAACTGGAAGAAGCCCCGGCCATAAACCTGGACCAGCCGATTGATTCGCTGGTTGAGGAGCTCTCCCGCTATCCGGTAGGTACCCGGCTCAGGCTATCCGGAACGCTGATCGTGGCCAGGGATATGGCCCACCTCAGGCTGAAGAAGATGCTCGACGAAGGAAAGCCGCTGCCCGATTATTTCAAGAATCATCCGGTCTATTATGCCGGGCCGGCCAGAACACCAGAGGGGTTGCCGACCGGGAGCTTCGGTCCGACCTCGGCCCAGCGAATGGATAATTACGTGGAAGAATTTATGAAAGCCGGGGCTTCCAGGGTCATGCTGGCCAAGGGCAACCGCTCCGATAAAGTGGCCGAGGCCTGCCGGAAATACCGGGGATTTTACCTGGGAACCATCGGCGGGGCCGCCGCCCTGGTGGCCAGGGAGCACATAGTTTCCTCGGAACTGGTGGACTTTGCCGACCTGGGGATGGAAGCCATCAGGAAAATCGTGGTCAGGGACCTGCCGGCCTTCATCATCTTCGACAGCCGCGGCAATAAGCTCTACTGACCAATAACAGAAAAAGCTAATTCAACACCAATTCTGCTCTCTCTCATCAATCCCTGAATCTCTCAATAATTCGTTAATTCCGGCGGACCTATAACCGGATCTTCACGGCGGGATAGAGCCAATGACAACAGAGCCTAAAAGAAATGCCAGACCCTCTTCCGGAGGGTCCTAGTTCAATTTGCAAACTATTTTGTACACTAGCTGGTTACTTTATAAACCAATTTTGGTTGATTAAAAGAAGCTAAAACAGGCAAATATGTAACCGGGCATCGGAGATAAATGGTTGCCAGCTTGCTCAGATGGTCCGGACCAGGGCTCCCCAGCGCCGGTCAATTACGAAGCCTTCCTTCATAAAGAAAAAGGGAATCAGGTAGTGGGTCATCACCATCTTGACCCCGAGGCTGGCCATCCGCCCGATGAAATCCCGGAGCATGGCCCGGCCCAGTCCGCGGTTCTTGTAGCCCTCGGCCACCACCACCCCTTCCAGGAAAACCACCTGGTGGGACAGGTTCCGGAAACTGATTCCCCCGACCAGAAAACCGTCGTCATCAACCAGCACCAGGCTCTGGTTTTCCTGGGAAATGACCCGGGGATAATTTTCTCTCAGGAACAACCGATAGAGCTGGCCGATTTCTGAGGGGTCATAACTCTGCCTGAAGGTAAAGTTGCGACCCTGGCGGTCGGTGATGGTTGATTTGATGACAATCTTTTCGCGGCCCAGGTCGCCGGTCTTGAGAAGGCTAAGTTCTTTAAGCTGCGGACTCCTGGGGAAGACCAGGCGGCTGAAAACCTGGAGGTCAGTCCTGTCTTCCAGGCAGGCCTGAAGCTCGGAAAGCTCAAGAAACTGAACGGGCAATTTATCCGGCCTTTCCTTCATCCTGGCCAAAAGCTTTTCAAAGGCCCGGGCCACATCGGCCGAGGAAGAAGAAAAGTAGGTATGCCGGTAGAAATAGAAACGGATCCAGTCCGGCCGGCCGTCCAGTGAAATTTCTTCGGCCAGCTCCAGGACTTTCTTTTCCTTCTCGGCCGGACCGGCTTCATAACTGGTCATCTCCCATTCCTTGTATTTCCTGATGGCCAGGAGCACAGAAATCGGGAGGACAGGATTTTTCCTTATCTCGGCCAGGTAAGCTTCAAGCTGGAGTCTCAGTGAGCCGAAACCATCGATTTCCAGGTCCTCGGCCTGCAGCTCGTCGCGGAGGCGGTTGAGAAAATCAGTGGCCCTCTTTTCCTCCCAGACTTCAAAACAGGCATCAAAGACCCAGCTCGGGTCGATCATTTTTTCAATCCAGGGGTAGGCCGCCGCCACCTTGAGATAAAAATTGTCGATTATGGATCTAACCAGCGACCGGCTCCCCTCGTACCTCTTGAGATTACCCAGGGCAATGAGGGTGGGCCGGGCCGAATCAACCGTGATGTTTTCGGGCAGGGCCTCGCCGGGGACGAGGTTAAAGCCCGAGGCGCTAACCGCCTGGTAGATAAGGGAAATAGCCTGAATGTAGAGCAACCGCCATTCCAGGGGAGTGACCGCCGGTTGCAGGTGGTAATAGCGGGTGGCAAAATCCCTGATCCGGTCCTCGACGCTCAGCCGGCTCAGGAATCGGAAGCTGGTGGCCCTGAGGTCCGGTCGCCAGCTGGCCAGCCGGGGCAGAAGTCCCGGGTACTCGTAGTGTTCCGAAAGCAGCAGGTACCAGTAAGTTCTTTCCTGGTCTCCAGGAGTCCACTTCCGGTCCGAGATTTCCACCCTCAGGTCGAAATGTTCACCGCCCCTGGTATTGACACAGACCCGGAGGTGCAGCCCGGGATAGATGGAAGAAACCCGCGAGACCCTGACCTGGCCGGAAGCGATGGCTTCCGGGCTGGTCTGGTAATCATCATAGCCGAGCCTGATGCTTTCCAGGAGGAAAGTGGGGTCGGCCAGCACCCTGGTTATCCTGGCCTTTTCGGCCTCCGAAAATTCGCCGCTCAGCTTCAGGTTTCCGTGGAGCCTGGCCTGGAAATCCTCGGCTAATTTTACTTTTATCTTCAAGCGGTTAACGAGATACAGGTTCTTGAGGACCCTTTCGGCTTCGGCGGCCAGGGTCGGGTCTGACCGGTGCAGGGCCCAGCTGGCCAGCTCGGCCGCCACCCTGGAAGTGTACTCCGGGTGGAGCTGGGCGAAATCGCCCAGCAATTTGAACATGTGCTTGAACTGGGCGATGGTAGCCGGGGAAGCCGGCCAGTGGAGAGAGGCCCGGTAACCGGCCAGTCGCCGCCGGAGAGCTTCGAACCGGCCGCTTTCCAGGACCGAGGAAGCAATCTGTTCAATCGATTCTTCGTTGAGAAAAGTTTTTCCCGATTCGACGAAGGCCCCGAGGGCCGGGCTGTAGTCGGGACGCAGGGGATCAAGGATCAGCAGCCGGTAAGCCCAGCAACGGAGCTTCTCCAGGGGATGGTCGGCCAGGGCTTCCAGCCTGAGCCGGAGCAGGGCCGACATTCTCGGGTTTTCCGACTCGTAAAAGAGTCGTTCCACCTCGTTCATGGCTTTGAGGGCCGTTTCCTCCGGGCCAAAATAGAGGTCGGTGACCAGCCGGTGAACCCGGAGCAACGAGAGGTCAGTCACACCCTTAGGTGCCTCCGCCCGAAACGCTTTCAACTGTTCCTCTTCCGACGGCAACTTTACTCTCAGAGAAACTCCGGGGTGAACCGTATCCCAGCCTTCCTTGACAGGCAGAAAATCAACCAGGCTGGGGTTGCCGCACCAGAGATAGGGCTGGCGGGCAAATACGCCCAAATCGATCAGGCCATCGGGAATTTCATAAACCAGGTGGCCGAGGCGATAGCTTCCTTTCTTTCCGGTCTCGGAGACTTCCAGGAAGAGCCCGCGACTCCGGTCTACCAGCCGGCCATCCTCAAACTTGAAGTCGCCCTCCAGAAGGCCCAGGTCCCGGATTAACCAGAAAGGAATTTTCAGCCGGAAGCTGTCGGTTTCCATTTCCAGGTAATTTTTCCGGTAAAGGCTTTCGATTAGCTCGGAATAATTGGCCACGATGTTTTTCCGGTTGAAGGAACCCTTGGCCGTCAGCTCTCCCCTGTCCCGGCTGAAATCCCGGTCCAGCAGGGCAAAGTTTATTATTCTTTCATAGGGAGCCAGGTCCAGGTTGGCGGCTTCTATAATCCTCTTGTAATATTCGGTCTCCCCCTCCCGGCCCAGGGCTTCCCTGAGTTCCGAGCAGTTGCTGTCGGGAACAATCAGCAGGATATTGAACGGGCGTCCATCGCCGACCAGGAAGGCGTTTTTTATGCCGGGCACGCCCTTGAACTTATCTTCAACCTTGCGGGGAGCTATGGTCTGGCCGCGGTTATTCTTGTATATGTCCTTGATGCGGTCGACTATCTGGTAATAGCCGTTGGGAAGCACCCGGAAGACATCGCCGGTCCTCAGCCAGTAATCGGTTTCCGGGTTTCGGGGGTATGGAATCCGGTCGCCGGGACCAAGGTCTTCAAGGTAGCGGGCTATGTAATGACCGCAGGCCAGGAGCTCTCCTTCCGGGCTCAGCCGCAGCTCGACTCCCGGCAGGGGCAGTCCCTGGGTGTTGTCGACATACTTACCGGGAGGGGTCATGGTCAGTCCGCCGGTGGCCTCGGTCAGGCCGAAGCCGCTGACCAGGTTGACTCCCTGCCCTTCGAAGAAATGAAAGACCCTGGGGTCCAGGTAACCGGCGGCCGAGATTCCCCAGCGCAGCCTGGTGCCGATGACCGACCTGACCGCTTCCTGGCGTTCCCTGGCCTGGCTGCTATGGCCTGCTTCTTCCAGGCACTTTTCATAAATCTGAAGCCAGCGGATGGGCACGCTGACCAGGCCGGTCGGGTTGATTTTCGGAAACAGGCTCAGCAGGGTGTCGGCCGATGGATTGCCGGAAAAGACATAGGTCCCCCGCCAGAAAATTGAGCCGAGCAGTTCAAAGTAACGGCCAAAGGTATGGTAGAGCGGCAGGAAGGCCAGGAGAACCTCGTCCTCTCCGACATCTGGCAGGGCGGCCGCCCTGGCGAATCGTTTGGAAACCAGGTTGTATCCTGAAAAAGAAACTCCCTTGGGCTGGCCGGTGCTGCCCGAGGTGAACATGACGGTCGCGACCTCGTCCAGGGGACGACGCCGCCTGTTGTTAAGAACGTTTTCGGCCTGGCCCGGGTTGATGCTTCTCACCTTTTCGCCCAGGAGCTCGGACCGGATACCCGGAATCTCAAAACGACTGGTAGATAGAATTTCAAAGTTAAGGCCGGTTTTCTGCCGGAGCAAGCCCAGCAGCCTCAACCTTTCAGGGGAATCCGTGATGACGAGGTTGAAGCGAAGCCGGCTAAAAATCAGCCCAAGGTTTTCCAGGCTGAAATTGGAATTCAGCGGAGAAACCAGGATGTCGTAGAAAAGGCAGGCCAGGTCGCAGCAGGCAGTATCGAGATGGTTTTCGCTGAAGATGGCCACCCGTGGCTCTTCGGCGCCAGACATCAGGTAGAAGCTTCCGGCCAGCAATTTCAGGTAGGAGGCAATTTCAGCGTAGGTCCAGCGGTCTGACCGACCGGCCGACAGGTCAATGAAAAGAGGGTGGTCCGGGTTTTCTTTAACCCTGTCTTCAAACAAGTCGAGCAACCCGTAGTTGAAGCGCTGTATCAATGAAAAACAGGTCTCGGCCCAGTCCCGGCAGCGCCCGGGATAGTCGAGCTTGCGGAGAAAGGAGGAGCGTGATGTCTCGGTCAGGTAGGTGCGGGCCAGGGTCGGTTCCAGGGTCTCCAGCTTACCGGAACTGATCAGAGCTTCGGCTGCCCGTACTATTTCATCGGCCTGTTGCGCTGAAACTTTATCGGGCGCGGAGGATAGAGCGGCCAACAATTCTGCCAGAAGGTCAGAAGATTCATGGCCGGGAGGTATTTCTCTGGGCATCAAATTTCCGCGATTTGTATAATGATGGAGAAGTTCCTTATTATCTTCAGGTAATATTTTACAAGAAAACTGCGGTATAGACTACCTTTTTCTCGATTTTTCGGGCCGGAATATAAGCTTCTCTGTATATTCTCGTGGCGAGAATTGTGAAGAAGAGAATGTATTGCCCTTTGCAGGTGCAATTTTAGTGAGACAGGAATACAATAATAAGTGGACAGGACAACTCTCGTTCGGAGATAGATGTGTTTTCCCAGACGAGCCAACTGAAACTTAAGCTGTTGAGGCGACCAGTTTTTTCTTTCGCTGCTTTCTGGCTGTTCCTCCTGACTGGACCGCTTCTCTCGCCTGCTGTCTTCGCCCAGGAGGAACCCGCGCAGTTTAAGCCAAAACATGAGATTTCGGTCACCCTGAAACTGATCCAGGTCTACGTTACCGACAGCAAGGGCAATCCCCTGACCGACCTGGAGAAACAGGACTTTGAAGTCTACGATAACGGCCAGAAGAAAAACCTGACCGAATTTGAAAAACACCTCCAGTCATTCCTGCTCCCGGCTGAAGCCGACCAGGCCCCCGTGGCCACCGAACCTGAAACCGCCAGCCGCAGGTTCTTCCTGCTTTTTGACTACGTTTACAACAACCAGAAAGGGCTGCGGGCCACCCGTAAGGCTGCCCTCCACTTTCTTGATAATATTATCCAGCCAGACGACGAAATCGGCATAATCACCTATTCCCTTGAGGGCGGACTGGCCGTTCGTGAATACCTGACGCGCGACCACAATAAAATCCGCGGCTTTGTCGAAGCCATCGGCCTGCGGGATTACCAGGGAAGCGTGGAGAACCTGGAGGCCAGGTACTGGCAGCAGGCCACCGAAGAAAATCCGCTGGACGTCAGCCAGCGCGGCGGGGTGGGAGCCGGCATCTGGTCCAAGCCGGAAAAGGATCCCATCATGGATTCGGCCAATGTCTCGGAAGAGATGAAAAGGGCCTTCATGACCTCGGAGAGCCGGGTGCAAGCCCTGACCTTTCTCCGGGAGATGACCAAGCTGTCGCGGGCCCTGGGCTATCTGCCCGGAATCAAGCATCTCATTCTTTTTTCATCCGGCATTCCCTACTCGCTGCTCTACGGCATCCAGACCGAGGACAAGTCGGGCGGAACCTGGAGGCACGACTGGGGACAGACCCAGCTTCAGTATTACCTGGATGACATGCAGAAGGCCATCAGCCACGCCAACCTGGTGGTCTATGCCTTCGATACCGAGGACAGCGTGGCCAGGATCAACCAGGATATCAGGTTGACCGGCATCCTGACCCTCGGGAAAATTGCCGATTATTCCGGCGGGAAGTATTTCGGCAATATCCACAACTATACAAAAGGGATGGAAGAAGTCCAGAAGATTACCGGCTGCTATTACGTTCTCGGTTACTACGTGGACGAACAATGGGACGGACAGTACCACGAGGTAAAGGTCAGGGTTAACCGGCCAAAGGCTAAAGTTTATGCCCAGAAAGGTTATTTTAACCCGAAACCATTCAAGGACCTGACCGACCTGGAAAAACAGCTCCACCTGGTGGACCTGTGCCTGAGCGATAAACCACTGCTGCAGGAGCCGCTGGCCCTGAAGAGCGGTGGCTTCAGTTTCTACGAGAAGGGAAAGGAACAGCTGATACTGTGGACAAAAATTGTCCGGGAGGAAATGGCCAGGCTGGCCGGAAACAGGCTGGAACTGATTTTTGTGGTGTTCGGTCCGGACGACCGCATTGCCGGGCTGGAAAGGAAAAAGGTCAAGCTCAGCTCCCTGCCAAAAACGGAGTCGGGGGCAGTATATTTTTCATCGGCTTTTGAACTGCCGGCCGGGGACTACAGGTGCCGGGCGGTGATGAGAAACCTGGAATCGGGGCAATCAGCCCTCGGCACTTCGGATATTTCTCTGGGTGGGGAACAGACCGAAGGGCTGGCCCTGGGAGTGCCGGCGGTGCTGGTGGCCGGGGAGATTTCCGAGTATGAAAACAGTCCCCTGTTCTTTCCGCCGGGCCTCAGTCGCTACCTGCCGGTTGGTCAGACCTTGAAGTCAGGTAGCGAGGAATTCTATGCCCTGCTGAGCTGCAGTCCGGGCAGGATTGAAAATCCGGAGCTGGAATTTAAGAGCGTGCTGCTGCTTTCTAAAGAGGGTCAGGCCCAGGAGGTGGTCTCAGAGCTTGTCCCCCTGGCCGCCAGGAGTGAAGAGGGTCGCCAGACCTACCTGGTTAGAATCAGGACCCAGCCACTCCAGCCAGGGACCTACCACCTTTATTTTCATGCGGGTGAAAAGAAGACCGGGGCCCGGGCCGTCCGCAGCCTGACCCTTCACGTCTCCGATTAAAACAGGGAAAAAACAGGGGACACCTTACGGTGTCCCCTTTTTTACCTCTTTTTACCAATACCATAAGGGGAAAAATCTGAGGGAAATTTGGGGACACCGTACAGTGTCCCTTTTTCCTTGACTTAAAGGCAATATGAGCATATATTCGTATCGAGCAGGGGTAAGGCTGATTTTAGTTTGAAACCAGCAATTTCATGCCATCTGAAGAAAGGATCTGGCTGCCTGGCTGCGATGAAAAAAGCTTTTTTAAGTTGCAACGTTCGTGCTCTTTCTTGGCAGTAGCATTAAAGCGATACCAGTCGGCGAATTCTGACTAAGGGTAATTTCAAACTCCCGGAACCGCTTTTCTTCTACCCGATGAGTTTCTGAAAGGAAAGGTCTTCAACCTGAAAAAATCATGACCATAAAGACAATCGCTTTCATCGAAGCCGGGTCTCCCGGCTCGCATATTTTCAGTAAATTTCCGTTGCCCCGCCTGGGCTCGGTTCTTCTATCAACCATGCTGCGGGACAGAGGATACAGGGTTAGGGTCTTTATCGAGGATGTGGCCGAGCCGGACTGGTCATTCGTTGAGAACTCAGACCTGGTCTGTATTTCCACGATAACCTCAACCGCTGTCCGGGCTTATGCCATAGCGGACAGAATCAGGGCCCTGGGTATTCCGGTCGTCATGGGTGGTCCTCACGTGACTTTTCTGGCCGACGAGGCCCTGGAACATGCCTCTTTCGTTGTGCGCGGAGAGGGCGAAGGCCCGCTCCTGGAGCTGGTCTCAAGCCTCGAGACAGGCCGCCCTCCTCTGTCGGACATCAGGGGCCTGTCGTTCCGGGACACTGACGGCCACTCCGTTCACAACCCTCCGGCTGCGTTCATTCAGGATCTTGACAGCCTGCCCGAACCGGATTTCTCGCTGGTCCACAACTGGAAGCCTTCCCGCAGCTACCCCGTTTCCACTTCTCGCGGCTGTCCTTACGGTTGCAAGTTTTGTTCGGTCATCCAGATGTTCGGCAGAAAATACCGCTTTAAGTCCGTGGAAGCGACCCTCAGCGAGCTGAAGCATGTCAACGCGGTATCCAGGGCCACCAAGTTCATTGTCGACGATAATTTCGCGGCCGACCTCAACCGGGCTAAAGAAATCTGCCGGGGCCTTCTGGCCGAAAAGATCAAAATGACCTGGTCAACCCAGGTCCGGGTGGACGTGGCCCGGGACAGGAAACTCCTTCGCCTGATGGCCGACAGCGGCTGCCACACTCTCTACATCGGTTTTGAATCCATAAATCCCCGGACGCTGGCTGCCTACCAGAAGAAACAGGACCTCAAGGACATAATCTATTCCATTCAGAAGATCCGGGACCACGGAATCCATATCCATGGAATGTTCGTTTTGGGCGCGGACACTGACGATGTGGACACCATCAGGAAGACGGCCGATTTCGCCAGGCGTCACCACATAGACACGGTGCAGTTCCTGATCCTGACCCCGCTGCCCGGAACCCCGCTGTACGCAGAGATGGTTGAAAACAAGAAGCTGATCCACACCAACTGGAGCAAGTACGACGCCCACCACGTGGTTTACAGGCCGGCTACCATGTCGCCGGTCACCTTGCAGGTCGAAACCTTCAAGGCCATGGCCCGCTTCTATTCCTGGAAATACATCCTGAAACATCTGGCCACACTGCATTTTCACTATGCAGCCATCGGGGTCTTCGGTAAAACCACCATACGAAGGTTCCTGAAAAACCTGGAGTTCGAACTGCAGGAGCTATTGCCCCAAACCTAAAAAGGCGTAAAAGGGGACACCGTAGAGTGTCCCCGGATTTTTCCCCAAGGGCCGGTGGCAAAAATGGGGACACCGTAAGGTGTCCCCTGTTCATTAGTCGTCGCCGGGGGTGCGGGGCATGAATGAAGGCCGTGGTTCCGGCAACTTCTTCTCCAGCCTGTTCCAGTCGGGTGGCTCAACCCCAAGCAGATTTCTTACAAAGAAATCATTTCTCCTCCGGTCTCCGTAAACCCCGCCCGAACCGTGATTGGCTCCCGGCACCACCAGCAGCTCAAAATCTTTCCCGGCCTTGATCAGGGCATTGACCACCTGGTAACTCGTTGACGGGTCAACGTTGGTATCAAGCTCTGGAATGACCAGCAGCAATTTTCCCTTCAGTCGATGGGCATTGACCGTGTTGGACGAGGCTTCATATTCGGGTCCCAGCGGCCAGCCCATCCACTGCTCGTTCCACCAGATCTTATCCATCCGGTTGTCGTGGCACCCGGCCGCAGCAAACCCGGCCTTATAGAATTCCGGGTGGAACAACAGCCCGGCCAGGGCATTCTGCCCTCCGGCCGAGGTGCCATAAATCCCCACCCGGCTGAGGTCATAATAAGGATACCTGGCTGCCACCGCCCTGTGCCACAGGATCCGGTCCGGGAAACCGGCGTCCTTCAGGTTTTTCCAGCAAACATCGTGAAAGGCCTTGGAGCGGTTGCTGGTACCCATGCCGTCAACCTGGACCACGATAAAGCCCAGCTCGGCCAGCGACATCATCTGGCTCCAGGCGAAAAAGCTCTTGGGCACAAACGAGCTGTGAGGACCGGCATAGATATACTCAATAACCGGGTACTTTTTCCTGGCATTGAAGTTTGTTGGACGGATGATGATTCCCCAGATATCAGTCTGGCCATCCCTTCCCTTGGCCACGAAAACTTCGGGGGCGCGCCAGCCAGCCTTCTTCAGCTCTGAAATGTCCGCCTTCTCCAGTTCCATGATGACCTTTTTATCTTCGCTCCTCCTGAGCTGCATTACCGGGGCCAGGTCCGCCCGGGAATAGAGGTCAACGTAATATTT
>JABLWX010000098.1 GCA_013178315.1 Candidatus Aminicenantota bacterium | reverse complement strand
CGCGGCCAGCAGCTCGGGGTAAAGGTAATTCGGGTCTATGACCAGGTTGCCCTCGCTGTCCGGTTTGGTGAAGGCATGGGCCAGGTGGGTCAGGCCGGAAAAATCTATCAGGCTGTGGCTGAATTCCGATTTTTTCCAGCCCGGGTAATAGCCCATGACTATTTTAGCCAGCTTCGGTTGCTGGACGGTTGTTTTTTCTTTCTGGAGGAACTCCTTCCCCCGCTGCTGGCTGCTCATCTGGCTGCCGGAAAGAAAAACCAGGAGCAGGCCCAGGCCGAAAACAAGGGTACAGGAGTTTACTGATTTAATCATTATTTTGATTTTAGCCGGCCTTATCGCAGTCATTTTAGGTTTTTCTCTCATCTCACCTCATTCTATAATCGCCAGCTGGCTTCATTCCTATTCTTTGAACTTAATCTACCTCTCCCATAATTTAAGTCGCTCGAACCACCCAATATTAAATTGGATCATGCAGAAAAGGCCCTGAACACAGCAGCCGGCCTCTCCGCTTTTAAGCTGGCCATCCAGGTGCTCCGATCGTCTCTAAGAACCAGGCTCTCCCGCGCTCAGGCCAGAAGAATCCTGAGCTCCTCCAGCCGCCGGGCAATGTTTACCCCGCGGACACAACGGGCCGCACACCGCTCACAATCCGCGCAGGCTTTTATCGACCGGCTGGCTTCCAGACCGTCCAGGGTTTCCCGCGCCTGGTAGAAATTGCCATAGCTGGCCGCGTACATGTGTGCCCGGAGAACATTGGGAAGGTCCACACCCCTGGGGCAGGTGGGCTGGCACTGGCCACAGGCCCGGCAGACCGCGGCCATTTGCTGCCTGACCAGGCGGTCTTCCAGGAACTTCTTCTCTTCTTCTGTGTATTCCAGGTTGAAGGCCACCGGCATATCGGTATTCAGCTGCTCAAAGGTGGTAAAGCCGGGCGCGGCCGTGGCGATGAACTCGTGGCGAACGACCCATTTTAGCAGGGCACTGTGGATTATCGGTCCCTCGTAAAAGCGCCTCATCTCAGCCGGAACCGATTCCCGGTACCAGGCCTGCTGGCACTGGGTCTTCATGGCCACCAGGCCCAGGCCCTGGGCCGCCGCCTTTTTCAGCGTCTCCAGGTATTCAGTGTAGTCATAGAGAGAATAATTCAGGCTGGTCAGCACCACGTCATGAATTTTCATCTCCATGGCCGCCTTGATGACCTCGTTCATGTTCTGGTGAGTGCTGAAACCGATGAACCGGGCTTTTTTCTGCTCCTTGAATTCAAGCAGCGACTCCACCACCGCCGGGTTCTTTAGCCAGGCCAGGTCGGAAACGTCGTGGGAGTATAGAATGTCCACGTAGTCGGTCTTTAGCCGCCGCAGGCTCTCCTCCAGTCTCTTGCGGTGCATGTCTTTTATTTCCGCGGCCGGGGCGTTCCGCTGCTGTGGCCAGATATTTATCTTGGTAGCAATGACCACCCGGTCGCGGGCTTTCAACTCTTCCACCAGCACCCGGCCCACCATCTCTTCGTTTCGCCCCCGCTGGTAGACATTGGCCGTGTCAAAATGCCTGATGCCGGCTTCATAGGCCCGGCGGACGAGCTCCGGGTTGTCGGCGTTCATAACACCCATGGAAACGATGGGAATTTTATAGCCGGTCCGGCCCAGAGTCCTGGTTATCGGCTCACCAGGTTTTCCCTGTGGCCGCTGCTTTTCTTCAGAAAGCGAAGGCCGGCCCAGGGTCAGCACCCCGGCCACCGCTCCGGCCGTCGTTCCCAGGAATTTTCTTCTGTTCAGGGTTGTCCTGTCCGTCATGAGCCCTCCTCAGGCTGAATTATTCTCTTCTTTTTTACCTGTTAATCGGACGGAGGTCAAGAAAATTCGTCAGCCTGCTGACCGCAAGTGAATAACCCGGGCCGATATGGCAGGAAAGGCTATTCAGGATTTAGCCTGGAATGGACCTGGAAATAAATATCTCTAGCAAAAACTAAAAACAAAGTACCAACGATTTCTATCCCCTCCACCTCCAAGAAATAATCAAAATGAATGAGCTTAAAGAACTAGAAAGCTTTCTCTCGAGAATTATAAACCTTTTCCCGGACGCAAAAATCAGAGGCCCAATCTACTGAACAGGTAAAGAAAAAGAGGAAGGCTTGCGATGGAGACCAGGGCACTGGCCACGAACAGCTGGTTGACAAAGGCCCGGTTGCCTCCGGCCCGGCCGACCAGGACTGGCACGACCGTCAGCGGAGGCACCGCGCATTGCAGGATCAGGATCAAAGATACCGGCTGGGGAATCCGGAAAAATTTGATAGCCAGCAGGCCCAGGGCCGGGAAGATAAAATTCTTAACCAGGACAAACCAGGCCACCCGGCCGGCATAAATTTTTTTCGTTCCGGCCAGGTCCAGGTAGATATTACCGCCCAGGATGAGAAAAATGATCGGGGTGGAAAGCGCGCCCACGGCCAGGAAGGTGCTTTTCAGAAAGTTTGGAAGGTAGACATCGAGGCCGCCCAGCTTGAGCAGAACGGCCAGGACCGTGGCCAGGAATACGGGTGACAAGACCCTCTGCCACCTGGCCTTCTGTTTCATCCCCAGCACGGCCGGAATGACCAAGAAGAAGAAACTCGGATAGAACATCATGAAAATGAAGAGAACGGCCACCTCGGCCGAATTGGCCCCGAACAGCCCGGTCAGCAGGGCCACCGGGAAAAAAATCCCGTTCTGGAAAAAGAGTGACAGAAAGAACTCCCGGTTGCCGCGGGAGACCAGGGTGAAAAATAGAGACAGAAGGGCGAGGCCGGCGGTCAGGCCCAGCCACCACAGGGGATAAACATACCAGTTGCGGAAACTGCCCGGGTCAAAGTTCTTGATGATGATGCTGAAAGAAAAAAAGGGCAGGGCCAGGTCAATGCCCAGAGTGGAAAGAAATTTGAGGATGCTCTCCTTGTCCTGGATCTGGCCGCGGAAGACAAAAAAGCCGACCACGGCTATGCCCAGCTGGGCGGCCACCACCTCAAAGGCTCGAGCAAAAATATCCATGACTTCCGCTTCGACTCCTTCCGCCTGATTTATTTAAACTACCCCAATGAGCAATTTCTGGCAACGATTATTTATGACCGGAGCTAAGAAAGCCAACTTCCAGGAAAAATTCTCACCGCCCGGGTACCTCGGCCACCCGGGATGCCTATCCCCCGACCCCGTGCGAGTGATGGCAATGGCTCTTCTGGAACTTCAGGATGATGATGCCCTGATCCACAACTCCACCCCGGGTGATGATTGAACCTCGCTCAAGTCTTTTCATGGCACCATGTGGTTGGTTCCATCCCTATAAATCGAGACGAGCCCTGGAGCAATATTTCCTTCCTGAAACCGGCTGAAATGTTGAAAAGGGCAGCGGGTAAATGCTTTTTTCCAAAAACTGCATTTAATTCTTCTCGCTTCTTTCAGCCAGTTTTAAGCAAAGAGCAAGACCGATTTCAACAGAGGGGCATCTGTTCAATTGTTGCCGACCGGGTTAAAAGGTAATAGAATGGAATGGAGAAAGGGATTAACCATGAAAAAGAACCTGGAAGTGATCGGCCTGTTCAGTTTTACGATTGGCTTGCTTCTTCTCCTGATGTCTATCCCCGGTTTTCCCGGTCAGAAACAAGCTGACTCCCGGCCCGGCGAAGAAAGAGTGGCCCGGGCCATTGAAGTCATAAAAGACCTGGCCAGCCTGAAGGAAGAAGGAATCCCGGCCCGGCTGCTGGAAAAGGCCGAAGGCCTAGCCATCTTTCCGGGCGTGGTCAAGGCGGCCTGGGGAATCGGGGGGCAATACGGCCGGGGAATAGTGATTATCAGGAGAAAGGACGGGCAGTGGAGCAACCCACTGTTTGTCGACCTAATCGGCGGCAGCTTCGGCTGGCAGATTGGCGTCCAGAAAGCCGACATAGTGCTGGTGTTCAAGAACCGGGAGGGCGTGGAAAATATCGCCTCCAACAAGATAACGCTGGGAGCCGACATGAGCGTCTCGGCCGGTCCGGTCGGCCGGAGCGCCGAGGCCAGCACCGACCTGGAAATGGAGGCCGAGATATATTCCTATTCTAAGAGCAAGGGACTATTCGCCGGAATTTCTTTAAAGGGCGGCACCCTGCGAGTTAACCAGGAAGCCAACGCCGGATTTTACGGGGCCAGCCATAATCCCTCCAAGATTCTTTATGAAAACATCAAGACCCCGGTCATCGTCATCCGCTTGCACCAGACTATCGAAGAACTTTCCCGGACGCTAAAAAAGTAGGGGATTTTTCAGTCGCAACCGGGGAATTCAGGGATTTGGCATATCGGTAAGTATCAACCCAGTAAAATTGGTTACTAAGATGCGGGGCCGGAGCCGACACCTTGACACTCGGTATCATTAAATCAGACCTTGATAGAATCGGTCGTTTACCATTCGCTCCTTAAACTTATTCTTTAGCCAGGCAGAAGTCATTTGATGACCGGCATTCGGTTGCAATCAAATAAAATTTTATTCTTGTCCAGTCATCAGAGATGGTAGCGAGCCTAAAATCCCTAAGAAGGCATAAGGCCTAAAAGAGAATCGGATTAAACCGATAAAATCAGGCTACCCGGGCAAGTCCGCGGGCAACGGGTCTTCTTCATCACAGCCTGTTGAGGCTGATGGAGCCGTTGGTGGTATGAAGCTCAATCCTCGGGCCCTGGCCGCTGCCCATTCGGCCCTCAATTCTTCTGCGGGTGAGGCTGCCCTCAACCGTAACCGGGAAATCAACCCTGACACTGCCGTTGGTGGTGCGGGCACTGAAATAGCCATTGGGCTGATTTTTCAGCCGAACGGTAATGCTACCGTTGGTCGCCCGGGCTTCAAGGTCGGCGGTGATTTCATCCAGCTCCAGTCTGATGCCGCCGTTGGTGGTCTTCAGGCTGGCTTTTCCCTTGACCTGGGTGATGTCCAAACTGCCGTTGGTGGTAGCAGCTTCCAGCCAGCCGACATCCCCGCGGGCGGTGATGCTGCCGTTGGTCGTCCGGAGCTGGGCCCGCTCAAACTTCCCGCTCAGGCTAACCCGGCCGTTTACGGTCTTAACCAGTTCCAGGGCCATGTTTTCCGGCACCGTGATCTCATAGTCGACCTTGACCTGGAGGTTTCGTTTTTCATGGATGGTATCGACGATGACCGACTTTTCCCCGCTGACTATGTCTATTCTAATTTTATTAAGGTCTTCCTTTCTCCAGCGGGCATGCTTGATGGCCTTGATAACCACTTCCATGGTCGGGGAGCTGGTCACGGTAATTGACCCGTTGATGTTGGACAGGGAAAATGAGCCCGGTTCTTTGATGGCAATGGTCTGACTGAATGGTTCCTCATATTTATAGGTGGCTTCGACGAAATCCTCGCAGCCGGCACTAAACACTACGGTCATCAGCAGCAATATCGAGAGTCCCAGAAGATGGCTGGCCCTCAAGAGTCCAGAGGTGCTCTTTGTCATCATTTTTGTTGCCATTTTACCTCCTGACATATTCAATTATCACAGAAAATCATTGTATCTTCACTTAAAAAGACGAAATAGCAGGACAAAAAGTTCCCGGCAAAGTAATCGCAACTATCAGATTCATGAAACTTATATTAATGAAGTATAAATTTGCGAACCTTTTGGTCAACGTATCTGTAAACATAAAGAGGTACATTTCTAAGATTGCCCGGCTTTCTGGGCTATCCTTCAGAAGAGAAGCTGGCCACCTAAGTGGTCCTGATGTCGGGCAGCGAGTGCTTTTCAAAAATTATTGGATTGATAGTAAGGACAGAACGCAATATGCTATAGAAGAATAATTAATAAGATACAGGAGGAAAAAGTGAGGAAATCATACTTTACTTTTGGAATTTTAATTTTTCTGTTGCTTCTGGGCGCACCTCAAGAGCATTCATTACAGGCCCAGACTGAGGATATCAGCCAGAAACTTGCCGGGCACTGGGAAGGGGCTATAGAGCTCCCTGGAATGAAGTTAGAAGTCATGGTTGATTTCAAGCTGACTGCGGAAAAGAAGCTGGAAGGAGTTATTTCTATACCTGTCCAGAAAGCTAAAGACTTGCCCCTTGAAAATATCAAGATAGAAGGCAACGAAATCAGCTTTGCTATTTCCGGTGTACCCGGGAACCCGGTTTTCAAAGGAAAGCTGGATGAAAGCGGCCAGAAGATGACCGGGAATTTTAGCCAGTCTGGCCAGACCTTCCCTTTCATCCTGACCAAGGGTGAGGATCCGGTAAAAAAGGCCCAGAAAGCCCTAGAAGGAATGGATGAGGTCATCAACAAGGCTCTCGCTGATCTGAGGGTCCCCGGCCTGGCCCTGGCGGTAATTAAAGATAAAGAAGTCATCCTGCTTAAAGGCTATGGACTGCGAGACGTCGAGAACAAGCTGCCGATGACCCCGGATACCCTTCTGGCCATTGGCTCGGCCAGCAAGGCCTTTACCACTTTTGCCCTGGCCAGGCTGTCTGATGAAGGCAAGATGAGCTGGGACAAGCCGGTCCGAACCTACATTCCCTGGTTTAAGCTGTCGGACCCGCTGATTACCGAAAGAATCACCCCGCGCGACCTGGTCACCCATCGTTCCGGGCTGCCCCGCCACGACCTCCTCTGGTACAACAATTACCAGGCCAGCCGGGAAGAACTGGTCAGGCGACTGGCCCACGTTCAGTTCACGGCTGACCTGCGCGAAAAATTTCAGTACAACAACCTGATGTTCCTGACCGCCGGATACCTGCTCGAAGTTCTGACCGGCAAGACCTGGGAAGAAGCAATAAAAGAGCTGGTGTTCACGCCACTCCAGATGAAGAAGTCAAATTTTTCGGTGCTGGATTCCCAGAAGGACCAGGATTTTGCCCAGCCCTATGCTTATCGCGATGATAAAATTGTTAAGATCCCATTTCGTATCATAACCAACATGGGCCCGGCCGGCTCCATCAACTCCAGCGTGCGCGAGATGAGCAACTGGGTGATGGTTCACCTGAACGACGGGAAGTTCGGCGATACCCAGCTCCTCAACCGGGCCACGATGGAAGACCTGCATCTTCCCTACACCCCCATTGCTCAAACACCCACCACCACCCACCTGAGCACTGCCAGCTATGCCCTGGGCTGGTTTGTCGACCATTACCGCGGCCACCAGCGAATCCATCATGGCGGAAACATAGATGGCTTTTCGGCGCTGGTGAGCATGCTGCCCAAGGACGGTTTTGGTTTCGTGGTGCTGACCAACAGGAACGGGACTCCGCTGCCCGAGCTCCTGGTGCGAACCCTCACCGATAAGCTTCTCGGGCTGGAACCCGTGGACTGGATCGGCGAAGCCGCCCGTAACCAGGCCAGGTCAGAGGAAGTGGGAAAACAGGCCGAGCAGAAAGCCCAGACCAGAAGGGTCAAGGGCACAAAACCTGCCCACGCCCTGGAGGAATATGCCGGAACTTATTTCCACCCGGGCTACGGTGAGCTAAAGGTGATCCTGAAGGATAAAAAGCTATATTTCACCTATAACGGTATCACCACCCCGCTCGAACACTGGCATTACGAAACCTTCAACGGCCTGCGCGGAGACGACCCGACCTTCGAAGACATGAAGCTGACCTTTGAAACCGATGTTAACGGCCTGGTGGCTTCGGTGTCGGGGGCTTTTGAGCCGACGGCCGATCCCATAATTTTCAGGAAGAAACCTGACGAAAAATTTTACGACGCGGCCTTTCTCAAGAAGTTCGCGGGCAAGTACACCCTGCTGGAGCAGGTGTTCTCGGTTGACCTGAAAACCAATAGCCTGGCCCTGACCATCCCCGGCCAGCCGGTCTACGAGCTGGTTCCTGTCCCCGGCGATGAATTCACGTTGAAAGGGATTTCTATCGTTCGAATCAGGTTTATCGTCGACCAGAAAGGCGAAGTCGTTTCCATGGAAATTTCCCAGCCGGGCGGCGTCTTCGAATACAAGCGCCTTGCGGAAGGACAGGAGAAAAAGCCCGAGAAGAAGTAACTGAAAGGTTAGGACTTTTTAATTTAAAACTGGTCCCTACCAACCTATTGCTTTTAGGGTATTTAGGTTATCGATCTTGACACAGTTAATAGCTTATGTTAATTTTATATTGATTATTAACATTGGTTAATTTTCAATCATAGTTTAACATATATTAATTAAAAATCAGGAGTGCCCATGACCGAAAATAATGAATATATTACCGTTCCTCAATTAGCCCGACTGCTCGGAATGAGTAGAGTCGCCGTCTTTAAAAAGGTGAAGGCTGGAGAAATCAAGGCCGTCAGGATCGGCCGTAACTATGCCATAAATATGAAGGAAGCTTCATATATCCTCGGGAAAGAATTATCTCAAGAGTCTAAACAAGAGATTGAAAATGTCGTAGCCACTACTGTTGCCGAATATTCTGAAGTGCTGCGGCTTCTGGCAAAAGAATGATCAAACCTATCAGTCCGGCTGAAGTCGAATATATTGCTTTCAGATTGGCCAGAGAAATGCTGGCCTTCGATGAGCCAATACCAGACTTTTCCACGCGCTTTCCAAATGTCCTGGAGAGCTGCCTGGCCGTTCCCTTTCAGACCTTTTCGAAAAAGGTCCTTTATTCAGGATTAATTGCCAAGGCCAGCATACTTTTTTATTTAATGGTTAAGAATCACCCTTTTCAGAACGGAAACAAAAGAATCGCTTTAACAACTCTCTTGTATTTCCTATACAAGAATAAAAAATGGCTTAAGGTGGAACAACAGGATTTTTATAATTTCATAATCTGGGTGGCTCAAAGCCCGGCGCAAGTCAAGCAGGAAACTGTTCGGGGCATTGAGAAATTTCTACGATCTCACCTGGTCGATTTGTAAGTTCTTTGCCCCTCGAAATCTTCAATGAAAGACTAATGGGTGGCTGACTTAATCAAGGCCACGATGGCCTCGACGCTTGTGGCCTGGCGGAGGGAGTCGCGGAATTCCTCGTGGATGAGCTTACGGGAGAGCTTCGGCAGGAGCTGAAGCTTCGGGCGGACCTTTTCTCCCGAAGGAATGGCCAGGCAGATTATCAGGTCCACCGGCTGGCCTTCTTTTGATTGCCAATCCACCGGCTTTTTGAGTCGCATCAGGCCGATGCTGGGAGTCCTGACCGTCCCGGACTGGCAGTGTGGAATGGCCAGGCCAAAGCCAATCTCGGTGGCCACGTCCTGCTCGCGCTTCCAGAGAGCCTGTTCAAAAACGGCCCGGCTTTCCACCCGGCCCGCTAGTTCGAAGGCAATGGCCAGTTCCTGCATGACTTCAACCTTAGAGCTGCAATCGGCTTCCAGGATTACCAGGTCCGGCGTTATCAGTTCCGGGGAAAATTGCCGCTGGTAGTAATCTTCAAGCAGTTTTTCGTTCTCTTCAGAAGTGGAAGACTCAAGTGCCTTAGCCATCAGTTCCTGGCATTCCTCCACCCTCAGGCGATTCAAAACTGCCTTGACCTCCGGAATGAACCCGGAGCTCATGCTCAGCTCGTCAAACCCCAGGCCGACAAAAACCGGGGTCAGCCTGGAATCTCCGGCCAGTTCCCCGCACAGCCCGACCCATTTCCCGTTTTCATGGGCCTTATCGATGGCAAATTTAAGCAAACGCAAGAATGCGGGGTTAAGTGGCTGGTTGAAATACCTGACCAGCGGGTTGCCCCGGTCGGCCGCAAAAAAGTACTGCACCAGGTCGTTGGAACCGACGCTGAAGAAATCCACCTCCGGCGCAAATTTATCGGCCAGCATGGCCACGGAAGGAATCTCCAGCATGATCCCGGTTTCAATCTCAGGGTTAAAGGGCACCCCTTCCCGCTCTAACTCCTGGGCAAAATTTTTGACCTGTTCCCTCAACCAGCGAACTTCTTCCACCAGGGCCACCATCGGGAACATCAGTCGTAGCTTCCCGTACCCGGCAGCCCGCAGAATGGCCCGCACCTGGCTCCGGAACAATTCGTAATATTCGCGGTAAATCCTTATCCCGCGGTATCCAAGAAACGGATTGGGTTCCTGGGGTAACTTAACACAGGGGATGGGCTTATCCCCGCCAATATCAAAAGTCCGGATGATGACCGGTCGGCCCCCGGCCTCTTCGGCCACCCGCTTATAGAGGAGGAATTGCTCTTCCTCCGATGGCAAGGTCGGTTTCCCGTAAAGCAGAAGCTCCGTCCGGAATATCCCAACTGCTTCAGCCCCATCTTCCCAGGCCTTCTGTAATTCTTCCGGATGGCCGATATTGGCCGCTATTTCAATTCTCTTTCCGTCGGCGGTAACTCCAGGAAGAGCAGCCTTCTCCTTCCGGATTTTTTTGAGCGTTACTTCTGCTTCCCTCTCCCTTTCATAATACTTTCTTACTTCCTCGCCGGGGGACACGATCACTATCCCCCTGTTTCCATCAACCACCACCTCTTCTCCGCTACTGAGCAGCCTGCAGGCCTCGGCCACCCCGGTAACCGCAGGAAGCCCGCGTCCCCTGGCCATGATCAGGGTGTGAGATGTCTGGCCGGCTTTCTCCAGAACAAGTCCGAGAACCTGGCCTGGTTGAAAGCCGAGAAATTCCGACGGCAGCAGGTCTTCAGCCACGAGAACAGACGGCTCCGTTACCTCGAGCCCCTTCTTGGCATCCAGCGCGCAACCCAGCTTTTCCAGAAGTTGCAGGGCAACATCATTCAGGTCAGCCACCCGTTCTCTGATATATTGTGTCTTACTCCGCAAGAGCTCTTCGCTGAATTCCGATACTGCTCTGACCAGAGCCGCTGTCGCAGATAATTTTTCCCTTTCGATTAACTCTTCCACGCGCCTTAAAAGCCCGGGGTCTGAAGCCAGCGACTGATGGGCTTTTAAAATACTTTTTTCCACCCCGCTTTTTTCGGCTAATTCTTTTTCTATTTCTTCGCGCAGTGAAGCCAGGGCTCGCCGGAAAACTTCAATTTCTTTCTCGGGGCTATCTGTCTTCTTGCCTGTTAATTCTTCGAGTTCAGACAGGCCCGGCTGCCTTTTCAACACCACCGCCTTGCCCCAGGCAACTCCCTCAGAGGCCGGCTGGCCGGCCAAGAACATTTCCTGGCGGCCATGGAGTATCCCCGGAATGATGGCTGCAGCCGCCGGTTCAACTTTAAGGGCCTGCTCTTCTTTTAGCGGCAGTTCCTTCAGCAAAAAAGATTCCAGCTCGGTGGCAAACTTTTTCTCCTCTGTTCCGCTCACCAGCACCCGGCAGACGTCCCCCTTCTGGGTATCCGTGGTCAGCAGTGAGATGGCGCTCTTGGCATCGGCCTTCTTTTGAGTTCTCTGGTTTTCCCAGATTATTTCGCCCTTATATTCCTGGCACTTTTCCTGGATAAAGCTGGCCGGCCGGGCGTGAAGCCCCAGGGGCAGGGGAAATTC
>JABLWX010000097.1 GCA_013178315.1 Candidatus Aminicenantota bacterium | reverse complement strand
TGTTACGGCAACAACTCCCGGGCCACTCTTATCACCCGGGGCCTGGTGGAAATGACCAGGCTGGGCCTGGCCCTGGGAGCCCGGAAGGAAACCTTCTATGGACTGGCCGGCCTGGGCGACCTGGTCCTGACCTGCACCAGCGAAATGAGCCGCAATTACCGGGTCGGGCTGGAGCTGTCGAGGGGTAAGTCTTTGAAACAGATTCTCTCCGAGATGAAAATGGTGGCCGAGGGTGTCAGAAATACCCTGACCGTGCACAAGCTGGCCCATCATAAAAAAATCGAAATGCCCATCTGCCAGCAGGTCTACGAGGTCCTCTACCTGGGCAAGCCGGCCCACAAGGCCCTGGAAGAACTCATGTCCCGGAGTCTGAAGGAAGAAAAGGTATAAGAACATTAATGAAAGATAGAAGGCAGGAGGAAAAAATGAAAAGACAAAAGGCGCAAACTCTGCTGGTGCTTATATTACTCCTGGCCCTGACCACCTGCGCTTCCACCCAGAGCAAGCTGGAAAAAGCCAGGGCCAACGACCCACAGTACCAGTACAACCTGGGTTTGTTTTACCTGAACAACAACAACCTTGATGAAGCCATCAAGTATTTCAATAAGAGCCTGTCCCTCAATCCCAAGAACCATCTGGCCTGGAATGCTCTGGGCCTAACCCAGTCGATGAAGGGTAACTTCGAGGCATCCATTCAGGCCTTCAAGAAGGCCCTGGAAGCTAACCCCCAGTTCACCGAAGCCCACAACAACCTCGGTACCATCTACTTTGAGCTTGGCCAGTATGACCGGGCCGAGGCCGAATACCGCCAGGCCCTGCTTGACCCCAATTATCCGACCCGGGAACTGCCCTTTTACAACCTGGCCCGGATGTACTTTGTCCAGGAAAAGTATGATGAAGCCTATGATAATGTGCAAAAGGCCATCCAGGTCAAGAATCGCTTTGCCATGGCCCACAACCTGCGGGGCCTTATTCTGGAGAAGACCGGAGACCTGGACGAGGCGGTGCTGGCCTTCGAGCAGGCAGCAAAAATCGTTCCTGACGACACGACTTTCCTCTTTAACCTGGCCCGGGCCCAGTACAATGCCGGTCTATACCGCTCGGCCAAGGAAAATTTTGAAAAGCTCTATCCAAAACTGGTGGCTCAGGAAGACCGGGAGACCGTCAGAAAGTACTTGGAAGAATTAAAGAAACTGGTCAAGGACTGAGGCCAGCTCCTATTCCCGGCCCGTGTCCGGCCGGGCCGGTTTTTTTCAGGTGCCCTCCTGCCAGCCCTTGAGATATTTTTTCTGCTCGGCCGTCAAGCGGTCAATTCTTATGCCCATCGATTCCAGCTTTAACCTAGCGATTTCCCGGTCAATATTTTCGGGCACCGGATAGACGCGCTTCTCCAGTTCGCGGCCGTGCTGCTTCAGGTAGAGAACGCTAAGGGCCTGGTTGGCAAAGCTCATGTCCATGACCATGGCCGGGTGCCCCTCAGCCGCCGACAGGTTAATCAACCGGCCCTCGGCCAGGACAAACAGGCGCTTACCCCCGGCCAGGCGATATTCTTCAACGAACGGACGAAGGGGCCGGCGACCTCTGGCCAGCGACTTCAGGGCCGGCAGGTCAATTTCCACGTTGAAATGGCCGGCGTTGGCGATGATGGCTCCGTCTTTCATCTTACGGAAATGCTCGGACCGGATGACGTTCTTGTTTCCGGTAACGGTAATAAAAACATCCCCCTCCCCTGCTGCTTCCAGAAGAGTCTTGACCTGGAACCCGTCCATCAGCGCCTCCAGGGCTTTCAGGGGGTCGACCTCGCAGACAATGACCCTGGCCCCGGCTCCCCGGGCCCTGGTGGCCACCCCCTTGCCGCACCAGCCATAACCGCAGACGACCACGGTCAGACCGGCCAGCAGGATATTGGTGCAGCGCAGGATGCCGTCGATGGTGCTCTGGCCGGTACCGTAACGGTTATCGAACAGGTGCTTGGTCAGGGCATCGTTGACGGCAATGATCGGATAGCCCAGGATTCCATTCTCAGCCATGCTGCGCAACCTGATTACCCCGGTGGTCGTCTCTTCAGTTCCGCCGATAATTTCCGTTAGCCATCCGGGCTTTCTCTGATGCAGGGTGGAAACCAGGTCAGCTCCGTCGTCCATGGTGATCTGCGGCCGGTGGGCCAATGTTTTTTCCAGGTGCCGGTAGTAGCTCTTCTGGTCCTCACCTTTGATGGCAAAGACCGGAATTTTTTCGAACCTGACCAGGGCCGCGGCCACCTCGTCCTGGGTGCTGAGAGGATTGGAGGCGGCCAGCCTGACTTCGGCCCCGCCGGCCTTAAGGGTCATCACCAGGTTGGCGGTCTCGGAAGTAACGTGCAGGCAGGCGGCCAGGCGCAGGCCGGCCAGGGGTTTTTCCTTCTGCCATTTGTCCCTTATTTTGTTGAGGACGGGCATAGACCGGGCGGCCCACTCGATCCGGCGCAGGCCGTCTTCGGCCAGTCTTAAATCCTTGACTTCGTATTCCATGTTATCCTCTCTCCCGGGCTTGATTGGTAGCCATTTTTAACATAAACCGGGCAGGTTTGCAACCTGGTTGGTTTAACTTTTGGGGCATTTATGATATTTATAGTCTGATTATTTCCAGAGCCAGATGAAAAAACTGACAGGAAAAGGAGCTAAACAGTCAAGGCGGGCCGGCCTGGTACTGCTGGCAGTTCTTTGCCTGCAAGGCAGGCTGTGGCCTGTCCAGACCGCAGCCCAGAATTTCAACCCGGTCAGTTTCAGGCTTAAAAACGGCTTGACGGTCATCGTGGTGGAAGATTCTTCCCTGCCGGTGATCACGGCCGTCATGGCCTATCGGGTCGGTTCGGTCAATGACCCCGAGGGCAAAGACGGGCTGGCCTACCTGATGCAGAACCTGATGTTCCAGGGCTCTGAAAACGTCGGGCCCCTGCAACATCTCAACTATGTTCAAAATGTCGGGGGCGAGCTTAACGCTGCCACCACCTTTGACAAGACTTTTTTTTATGAAACGGTCCCGGCCAACCAGCTGGGACTGGTCCTCTGGCTGGAATCAGACCGCATGCATTTCCTGCAGGTTACCGAAGCAGTCCTGGCCAGGGAAAAGGAAAACCTGATCCGGAATGAAAATCAGCGCTATTTGCAGGAACCTTTTAGCCGATATTTTTTTCTGATAGACCAGATCATGTTTCCCGATTTCCGTTACGGGCATTCTCTGACCGGCTCGCCAGAGTCGATCAGGGGAATCAGCCTGGAAGACGTCATCCGGTTTTACCGGAAGTATTACGTTCCCAATAATGCCGTTCTCTGCCTGAGCGGTGACCTGAAGCTGGCCAGGGCCAGGGAACTGGTCAGCCGCTATTTTGAAACGATTCCTCGAGGTGAGGAGCCTGGACCATACCCTCAACCCGAATTCATTCCCTCGCTCTCGGCCCGGGATCAGGTTATGGTTGACCCCATGGTTTCCTCCCCTGCCCTGCAATTCGGGGTGAGACTTGAGAACTTACGGCCGGAGGACAACCTGGTCCTGAGGCTGATGGAACAGGTTCTGGTCCAGGGGGGGACCAGCCGCCTGGTCAACCGGCTGGTCAAAAAAGAACGCCTGGCCCTTTTCCTGAACGGGGGCCTGGAAGAAAGGGGCCAGTTTCAATCGCTGAAAATTTTCATGCTGTCCAATACCCAGATCATGGTGGAGCGGGCCAAGAGAATCCTGGCCGATGAACTGAATCGGCTGAAGACTGAGATGGTGCCAGAGAGGGAATTCCTCAAGGCCAAGAACATCCATAAGTTCAACTATCTGAACCAGATGACCGGAAACAACCTGTCGCGGGCCCTGGCCCTGTCCGACCTTTACCTCAAGGAAGGTCGGGTGCCGGATATCGCCGGGGAGCTCGGCCGGCTGGAAAAACTGACTCCCTATTCCATCCTGGCCCTGGCCAGGCGGCAGATCAGGGAGGAGAGATTCTGTTTCCTGACCATTCTGCCCAGGTATTAAATATGAAAGATTGTTCATATAATTTCTGGCCGCGGCTCGTGGCCGCCCTGCTGGCGGTCATATGCCTGGCCAGGCCACTGCCATCCCAGGAAAAATTCAGACGGAATCCACCCTATCCCGACCCCCTGCCCTCTCTGGTTCTGCCTCCGGTGGAATCCGAGGTCATCGGCAACGGCCTGAAACTGCTGGTGATTTCCAGGAACAATAACCGTCTGTTCAACCTCCAGGTTCTGATTCGGGCGGGAGAGAGCGATTCCCCGGCCGAGCTGCCGGGGCTGGCCACGGCCACCGCCCGGCTGATGTTGCGGGGAACGGCCAGCATCAACCCGGCCGAGGTTGAAGAAAGGCTGGCCCTTCTGGGAATAGAATACTCAATTGAAGTCCAGGCTGACTATAGCATTTTCTCCTTTTCCTTTCTCGACGAGAACCTGGAAGAGGCCCTGGGCTTAATCAGCCTGTTTTTTGTCGAGCCCTCCTTCCCGGCCCTGGAGCTGGCGGCCGTCAAGCGCGAACTTTACTACCAGCTGCTGCGCCGGAACCAGGACCCGGAAAATGCGGGTTACGATTTTTTTCTGAAGAGAATATTTAGCGGCTCGGGCTACAACCCGGGAATCCTGGAAGCCGAAACCATCAAGAACATCTCCGCCCGCGAGGTGGCCCAGTTTCACCAGCGCTTTCTCCGCCCGAATAATTCCATCATCATTTTCAACGGCCAGGTCTCGCTGGCCGAAGCCCGGCACCTGGCCGCCCAGAATTTCCGGCGCTGGGTGCCAAGGCCGGTGGAGAGACCCTCGGTCCAGAAGCTGGAAAACCGGGACATCAACCAGGTCTGTTTCCTGGACGTTCCCGGTCCCGAGGTGGCGGTCATTGCCGGCAACCTGACCGTTCCCATTGCCAGCCCGGACTACCATCCCCTGCTGGTCCTGAACCACCTCCTGGGGGGCACCACCGGTAGCCGTCTTTTTCTCCAGCTGCGGGAGCTGAAAGGACTGGCCTTCTATGCCTTCAGCGACCTTAGCTTTTTCCGGGGGAACGGCCTGTACTGGATCAGAGCCAAGACTTCTCCCCCGGCCATAGTTGAAACCCTGGCCGCTATCCAGCAAACGATGCGGGGCCTGTCGGAAGAGAAAATAGCACCGGAAGAGCTGGAAAGGGCCAAGGCCTACCTGATGGGCAACCTGCCGCTCCAGCTTCAATCTCCAGAAGCTCTGAGCAGAAGAATCGGATTGCTTGAACTCTTAGAGCTGCCCCCGGATTTCTGGGCCAGATATTCTCAGAACATCATGCCGGTCAATGCCGATAGCGTTCAGGTCGTGGCCAGAAAATATCTCTCCACCCGACCACTGGTGGTGATCGCGGCCGAGGCCGCCGTGACCCTTGACTACTTGAGAGAATTTGACAAAATTGATGTCTATAACCGTAAGGGTCAATTTCAGGGTGTTTTCCAGAAAGGAGTCTTGAAGTATGAAAATCGTTGAGTGCGTCCCAAATTTCAGCGAGGGCCGCGACCGGGCCAAGATTCAGGCCATCGTTCGCGAAATAGAAACGACCCCCGGGGTCAAGCTGCTGGATGTGGACCCGGGGGAAGCCACCAACCGGACCGTGGTCACCTTCATCGGTTCACCCGCGGCCGTAAAAGAGGCAGCTTTTAAGTCCATCAGGAAGGCGGCAGAGCTCATCGACATGAGCCAGCACAAGGGCGCTCATCCCAGGATTGGGGCCACCGACGTCTGCCCCTTTGTCCCCGTTTCCGGGGTAACCATGGAAGACTGTGTCAGGCTGGCCCACGAACTCGGGCGGAGAGTCGGAGAAGAGCTGGGGATTCCCGTTTACCTATACGAAGAAGCGGCCACCCGCTCTGACCGGAAAAACCTGGCCACCATACGGGCGGGAGAATATGAAGGCCTGGCCGATAAGCTCCGGGACCCCCACTGGAAGCCGGATTATGGACCGGCAGTCTTCAACTCCCGGTCCGGAGCCACGGTCATCGGGGCCCGGGAGTTCCTGATTGCCTATAACATCAACCTGAATACCAGGGACAGAAAGATTGCCCAGGAGATAGCTTCTCATCTCAGGGAAAGCGGGCGTCCTAAAAAAGATAAGAAGGGAAATATCGTTTATGATAAGAACGGTCAGCCGGTCAAGGTGCCCGGGAAGTTCAAGGCGGTTAAAGCCGTGGGCTGGTATATTGACGAATACGGAATCGCCCAGATTTCAATAAACTTTACCAATTACAAGATTACGCCGCCCCACATTGTCTTTGATGAAGCCTGCCGGCTGGCTGAGAAGCTGGGAGTTCGGGTGACCGGCAGCGAACTGGTCGGGTTAATCCCGCTGGAAGCACTGCTGATGGCCGGCCGCCATTACCTGGAAAAACAGGGTAAGAGTCCCGGGGTCCCGGAGAAGGAGCTGGTCAGGATAGCCGTCAGGTCCCTGGGCCTGGGTGACATCGTCCCCTTCGATCCGGCCAAGAAAATAATCGAGTACCAGTTCCCTCCCGACGAAAAGTCCCTGCTCCGGCTTAAGCTGAACGAGTTTGCCGACGAACTGTCGATGGATTCTCCTGCCCCGGGAGGAGGCAGTGTGGCCGCCCTCTGCGGCAGCCTGTCGGCCGCCCTATCGGCCATGGTGGCCAACCTGACAGTTGGCAAAAAGGGTTATGAGCAGTCCTTTGACCTCATGAAAACGGTAGCCCTGAGGGCCCAGAAGTTAAAGGACGAACTGCTGCAGGCCGTGGACCTGGATACCAGGGCCTTCAACCGGGTAATGGAAGCCTACCGGCTGCCGAAGGCCACCGAAGAGCAGGCGAAAGAAAGAGAAGCGGCCATAGAAGATGCCAACAAAGAGGCAACCCTGGTGCCGCTTTCAGTCCTGGAAAAGTCGCTGGAACTGGTTGAACTGGCCGTTCTCGCCGCCAGCCAGGGGAACAGGAATTCCGTCAGCGATGCCGGGGTGGCCGGACTGACTGCCAGAAGCTGTGGTCTGGGAGCTTACTACAACGTCCGGATCAACCTGCCCGGACTGAAGGATGAAAAATTCAAGAAGAAAACCCTGGCCAGGGCCGAACAGCTGAAGAAAAAACTTGAAAATGGCGTTCAGAAGCTGGAAAAGCTAATGGCCAGGGCCCTCGGCACTGATTAATGTAATCCCGTTAGGGCATTCCCGCCCCGAAAAGCTTCAGGGTTCTGCGGCCAGGAAAATAGTTTTCTATTCTGTTGGGATGCAATTCGGCCACATTCCGGCCAGGTAACCTAAGCAGGATGTTACCGCCACCTTTTCAGCAGGTGGCTGAGGCTGAAGATAAGCAGGGCGAGAAAAATGATGGCGGCCGAAGCCGGAAGGTTAAAAACATAGGCCAGAACAATGCCTCCCAGTATGGACAGGAGGCTAAAAAAGCTGGAGAGAAGAAGTGTCTGCCGGAAATTTCGAGCCAGCTGCAGGGCCGAGGCTGCCGGAATCACCGTGAGTCCGGTCACCAGTAACAAACCTACTATCCGCAGCCCCAGGACTATGGTCACAGCCGTCATCATGACCAGCAACCGGTCGAGTCGGCCCAGGCTAAAGCCCGAAACCAGGGCTGCTTCCCGGTCAAAAGTCATGAAGACCAACCTGGACAGATTCAGGAGGATACCGGCCGTGACGACAAGCGCCAGCCCGACCGCCAGGTAAACTTCAGAAGGGGCGATGGCCAGGATATCTCCAAACAGGTAGGCCATCAACTCGGCCCCGAAGTCCTTCTTGATTGACATCAGGAAAACGGCCAGGGCCAGGCCGCCGCTGCTCAGGAGGGCGATGGCCGTGTCACCGGGAAGCCTGGCCTGCTCCTTGAGCCTCAGGATCAGGAGGGATCCAGCCAGGCAAACCACAATCGAAAAGATGAGCGGCATCAGGTTCAGGGCCAGCCCCAGAGCCACCCCGGCAAAGGCCACGTGCGACAGGCCGTGGCTGATCATGGCGTCACGCCTGAGTACCAGGAAAACTCCCAGCAGGCCGCAGGCCAGGGCCAGCCCCCCACCGGCCAGCAGGGCCCGGAGGAAAAGGCCGCTAAAGATCAGCTCTCCGTTCATGTTCAATGCCTGTGCGATATCAGGTGATGGCCGCCGTGTAACAACTCACGGAACCGGTCAGACTGGCAAAATTCGGAATGCTCTCCATGATAGACCAGTTTCTGGTTCAGGCAGGCCACCCGGTTAACATGCCGGTTGACTATGCCGTAATCGTGAGTTACCAGGACAATGGTCAGTTGCTTCTGTTTATTGAGCTTCCCCAGGAGGTCGTAAAAATTCTCCTGGGACGGATAGTCGATTCCGGTTGTCGGTTCATCGAGCAACAGGATTTCCGGCTCGGTCGACAGGGCCCTGGCAATCAGGACTCTCTGTTGCTGCCCGCCAGACAGGCTGTTCATTGGTCTGCCGGCCTCAGTCTCCAGGCCGACTGTCTGCAGTGCTTCCATTATTTTATTCCTGACCTGGCCACGGCCTGGCTTTACCGGACGGCTTACCGAGTTGAGGCTGGCCGCAATTACCTCGGCCACCGAGATGGGAAAGATCGGGTCGAAATTGGTCGCTTTCTGCTGGATGTAGCCTATTTTATGCCACTGTTTAAAGGCTTCCAGGGGTTGTCCGAATAACCAGACCCGGCCCTGCCCGGGCTTGAGCAGGCCAACCATTATCTTCAGGAGAGTGGTCTTACCCGAGCCGTTAGGCCCGATGATGGCCAGGAAATCGCCACGGTGGACGGACAGATTGACATCGAGCAGCGCTGGAACACCGTCATAGGAAAAACTCACTCCTTCTACCCTGATGATTTCTTCCGTCTTGTTTTCCATGGTCATTCGCACCCGAGGGCTTGCTTAAGTATCTGAAGGTTGTCGGCCATCAACTCCAGAAAAGACTTTTTTCCCCGGAGCTGGTCCCTGGTAAGATTGACGCCGGCCGACAGGCTGAACAACTTTGCTCCCGTCTCCTGGGCAATGGTGCTGGCGTAAGCCGGCGGTTCTGAACTTTCGTAGAAAACTGCCCCAATATTTTTCTCCCTGACCAGCCTGATTATTTCCTGTAGTCTTCTGGCTCCGGGCTGGGCCTCCGGGTTCGGACCACTCAGGCTGACCGGGACCAGACCATAGCGGGTGGCCAGGTAGGCAAAGGCCTGATGACCGGCAATTATGATTTCCTTGCCGATACATCGTCCGAGCTCCTGCCGGAAGCGGGCATCAAGGGCCGAAAGCTCGGCGTCGAGGGCCCGGCCTCTTTCCCGGTAGTACGCAGCACCCTCCGGGTCCAGAGTACAGAGTTCTTCCACCAGGCGGTCAACCAGGATACGGTCAGCCTCAAAATCCAGCCAGACGTGGGGGTCATCCCGCCTCAAAGCCCCGTAGTCTTCCGAGCGCAGGTAATCAATGAACCTCAGGGTTCTGGCGCTTTTGTCCTTTCTTAGAGATTTTTCCAGCCTGACCAGCCAGGGTTCCAGTCCTCCGCCCACGGCAATTATCAGGTCGGCCCCGGCCAGAAGCTTGAGGTCGGAGGGGGTCAACTGGAAATGATGAATTTCAGCCGAAGGTGGGATGACCTGGCGGACCTCTGCCCGCTGGCCGCCCACTCCCCGGGCCAGTTCGGTCAGGGGAAAAATTGTGGTTACCAGGACCGGCCGCGTTCCCCCGGCCGCCAGCAGCAACGAATGGCTGGCCAGGGTCGTAATAAGGATGGAGGCCAAAAAATTTCTTACCAAATTAGATGTGTTGTGGCTGCTCAACTTCACCACCCGCCGCAGCTTGAAATGATACCTTATTTTTATGATATTATAACATATCAATAATTCACGGAAGGAGCTAAAAATGAGCCATGATTTGACTTCTCTTAAACCGGAAAAACTCTGGAAACACTTCAACCAGATTTTGACCATTCCCCATGGTTCGGGAAACGAAAAAGCCCTGGCTGCTCACATCATTAATCTGGCCAGGGACTGGGGTCTGGAAGCCCGCCAGGATAAAGTCGGCAACGTGGTAGTTCGAAAGCCGGCTGCTGCCGGGAAAGAAAATTCTCCGGGCGTGGTCCTGCAGGCTCACCTGGACATGGTCTGCGAGAAAAACTCCGAGGTCAGCCATGATTTCCTTAAGGACCCGATCCAGGCCTACGTTGACGGCGACTGGGTCAAGGCCAGGGGCACCACGCTGGGCGCGGACAACGGGATCGGACTGGCCGCCTGCCTGGCCATTCTGGAGGACAAAACTCTGGTTCATGGCCCGCTGGAATGCCTGTTCACCGTTGACGAGGAAACCGGACTGACCGGGGCTTTCAAGCTGGGAAAGGACATGCTGGCCGGGAAGCTGCTGCTCAATCTGGATAGCGAGGATGAGGGTACCTTCACCATCGGTTGCGCCGGCGGAGCCGACTCAGAAATCAACCTGCCTCTCGAGCGCAAGAAGAAGAAACCGGGGCAGGTTTTGCTGGTAAAAATATCTGGACTGCGTGGCGGTCATTCCGGTCTGGACATCAACCTCGGGCGGGGCAATGCCATCAAACTGCTGGCCCGGGTTCTGGCCGCAGCCTCGGAAAGGTTCAAGCTGGAGCTGATTTCAATAAGCGGCGGTAGCAAGAGAAATGCCATACCCCGGGAGGCCTGGGCTCTGGTGGGAATTGAAAAGAATTCCCGCCGGGCCGTGGTCGGCTTTCTGCAGAAAGAATTTGAGGCCATAAAATCAGAGTACAGGGTGACTGAGCCGGAGCTGGCTTATGACATCAGAAATTCTATAGACTCGAACTTCCCGCTGAGCGGCGAGTCCCAGAAACGGCTGCTGAACCTTATCCTGACCCTCCCCCACGGAGTGATGGCCATGCATCCCCAGATCGCCGGCCTGGTGGAGACCTCCAGCAACCTGGCCATCGTCAACACCGAGTCCAGGGCGGCCAGAATAATCTGCAACACCAGGAGCTCGGTCTTTACCGCCCTGGAGGCGGTCAGGCTGGTGATCCGGTCCTGCTGCCAGCTGGCCGGGGCCAGGGTCAATCAACCCCAGGGCTACCCGGCCTGGACCCCCAACCTCGATTCCAGGCTGCTGCAAAAGATGGTCGAGATTTACCGCAACCTTTTCCAGAAAGAACCGGAGGTCAAGGCCGTCCATGCCGGGCTGGAATGCGGCATTATCGGAGAAAAATATGCCGGGATGGACATGATTTCTTTTGGACCGACCATCAAGTACCCGCATTCACCGGACGAAAGGGTCAGTATAGGTTCGGTGGAAAAGTTCTGGCAGTTCCTGCTGGAAGCTCTGCAAAAATTAACCTGAATAGATAGGAGGACTGTAAATGAAGAGGAGAAAATTTCTTCTACTCCTGGGGATATTTTCTTCTCTGCCATCCAGTCTGAAGTCTGCGCTGAGACAAGGGAGGATAACCATGAAGAAAGCCATTCAGACCGACCGGGCTCCAAGGGCCATTGGCCCCTATTCCCAGGCTATCAAGGCTAACAACTTGATTTTCGTTTCGGGACAGATTCCCCTGGACCCGGCCACTGGAGAAATAGCCGGTACGACCATAGAGGAACAGACTCACCGGGTTCTGAAAAATATCCAGGCCATTCTGGAAGCGGCCGGAAGCTCCATGTCAGAGGTGGTCAAGGCCACCGTCTACCTGGCCGACCTGAACGATTTTTCCAAGATGAACGCCATCTACGCC
>JABLWX010000096.1 GCA_013178315.1 Candidatus Aminicenantota bacterium | reverse complement strand
CCTGCTAGCCCTGATTATCGGGCACCGGGACACGATAATGATAGCGGCCATCATAATACTGGCGGTTGTCTCCAATCTGACCGCCATCCAGAGAATCGCCCACGTTTACCGCACTGAAAAAAAGAAGGCTGCTTCCCGGGACTGAATCGCCCCTTTCGAAGGGACTTTATTTCCCCCTTTTTTTAGCCGCTCTTTTCCCGGCAGCCGGAAGGCTGGCCCTGCGTTCCCTGGCCCAGCCCGGTTTTTGCACCTGGCGGGCCCGGGCAATGGCCAGGGCTTCGGGTTTTACGTTCTCGGTTATGGTTGAACCGGCAGCCACATAGGCTCCCCTGCCTACCCGGACTGGAGCCACCAGTTCTGTTCCGGAACCTATAAAAGCTCCCCGGCCGATGAACGTCCTGTTTTTCCTGATTCCGTCATAATTGCAGGTTATGGTCCCGGCTCCCACATTTACTTTCTTCTCTACCCTGGTGTCGCCCAGGTAGCTGAGATGCATGGCTTTAGAACCTTCACCGAAGACTGTTTTTTTCATCTCCACGAAATTGCCCACATGGCTTCCCCGGCGCAACCTGGTTTCCGGCCGCAGCCTGGAGAACGGCCCGACCTGGGCTTCGTTGTCTATACGGCAACCTTCGATAACCGTGGCTCCAAACACCTTAACCCGGTTTCCCAGCCGGCTGTCCATGATGTGACAGTGTGGATAGATCCGGCAATCTTTACCAACCCGGCTTTTGCCTTCAATGATGACCGAAGGGTAAATTACCGTTCCCGCCCCGACCTTAGTCCTGGGGTCAATCCAGACCGAGGATGGGTCCAGGAAGAACACCCCCCGCTTTTCCAGTTCAGCTATTTTGGCCTGCCTGAGAAATTCAGCCACCCGGGAATAATCGGACAGAGAATTGACCGGGATGAACAAATCCTTGTCGGCTTCTTTTACCCAGTAAAAACCTATTCGGAGGCCGGCAGCCCAGGCCGCCTCCACCAGGGCCACCACGTCGAGCTGACCAGAAGGCTTGAACGGCCGGACCCGGCTCAGCCATCTGCGGTGGCCATCATAGGAGACCAGGGCCAGCCCGGGGTGGACAAAGTAATCTTCCGACGCCCTGTCCCGGGGAGAACCTACGCGTTCCCCAACCAGGGTAAGGTCGTTGGCCGATTTTTGATGAAAATTGAGAAATCTCTTCAAGAAGCCGGCTTCTTTGGGGAAAAACTCGGGTGACAGGAGAAGGAGATCGCCGGCTGATCTTCCTTTCTTAATCCTTTCCATCAGCACCGATAGAGAAGAGGTTAGCTCTCCAGCCGGCAGCAGCCTTAACAAGCTTTTTCGGGATTTCCCGGCCTCGGCCGTTTCTGTCCCGAGCCAGCCAATTCTCTCCGGCCTGAGCTTCATCATGATTTCCAGACGACCGGTCAGAAGCGCCGGAGCAGAAATTATGGAAGGCAGGTTTCTTTTCTGGCCGCCCAAGACCTCATCCCCGCAGGCCAGAACCAGGAGTTTCTTTTTCATGAAAGTTTGACCAGGACCTTAAACCTTTTGTCTTCCCAGATGGATTCAAAATCGGGCTCATTCTGAGCCATGACGGCCAGGGTCTTATCTTTCTGGAGAGCTTTCTTAAGGGCTTCCAGTCCTTCCTCCACCTGCCCGGCCTGGACGTAGGCCGTGGCCATCAGGTAGTAAACCCTGGCTTCCTCCCTTTTGAGTTCCAGGGCTTTTTCCAGCAGCTTCAGCGCGGCCGGATGGTCACCCTGGTTGATTTTCATCTGGGCATAAAAAAGATAATCCTCAATGTTTCGGGGAGAGATGGACTCTTTCCTGGGACCTCTCTCGCAGATGCTGATGTAAACCTTGGCCCGGTCAACCAGCTCGTGTTCTTCTGGATAGGTTTCCACCAGCTCCCTGAAGGAAGCCAGCGCCTTATCATAGTCGTTCTTGCGGAAATCCTTTATTCCCTGGTTGTAAAGGGCCAGCGCCTTTTGATAATCATCTTTTTTCTTGGCTTCGCTCACTGCTTTCTCCTGACGATTCCAACTTAAGTTTTTGCTATTTTACAACATAGCAACCCGTTAATCAAGCCAGCCGGGAACAGGCAAAACTTTACCTCCGGATGATGCCAAAATTCAATTTTTATGCTAAAATCCCTGCGTGAAAGCGCTTCTGGTTGACCTCCTCGATAAGCTTTACCGAAAAGAAATCACCCCCCAGCAGGCCCTGGACAAGCTCCAGCATTTTCCCTACCAGGACCTGAGTTTTGCCAAGGTGGACCATGCCCGGGAGCTGAGGCGGGGCACACCCGAAGTCATCTTCGGGCAGGGTAAAACCCCGGAACAACTGGTCAAGATAGCCTCGGCCATCCTGAAAAAGGGCAGCAATCTTCTGATTACCCGCCTTTCCCCCGAAAGCTACAGGAAAATCAGGACCAGATTGAAAGCCGGCCATTACCATGAACAGGCCAGGTGCCTGACGGTCATCAAAACCAGGCCGCCAGAGGGAAAAGGCCGGGTGGCCATAATCTCAGCCGGCACCTCCGATGTCCCCGTGGCTGAAGAGGCTGCCCTGACCGCCGAATTCTTTGGCAACGCCGTCGACCGGGTCTACGACGTGGGCGTAGCCGGGCTGCACCGTTTGCTCGGCCATTACGACCTGATAAAGGAGGCCCGGGTTCTGGTGGTGGTGGCCGGGATGGAAGGAGCCCTGCCCAGCGTGGTGGCCGGACTCTTCCGGGCCCCGGTCATAGCCGTTCCCACCAGCGTTGGCTACGGGGCCAGCTTCCAGGGACTTTCCGCCCTGCTGGCCATGCTGAACTCCTGCCCCGGCGGCGTAGCCGTGGTTAACATAGACAATGGTTTTGGTGCTGGCTACCTGGCCAGCCTGATCAACCACCTATGATTTTTCTGGCTGAAAAAATTGAGCTTTTCCCCGCAGCCAGCTTGACAACGGCCGGGGTCGAACCTATTTTATATGAGAAAAGCAAATCTTACGTAGCCTAATGGAGATAACCGAAAAGATCAGGGCGGCGGCTTCTATTGTCGAAATAGCCTCCCAGTACACCACCCTTAAAAAAAGGGGTAAGAAATGGGTTGGGCTCTGCCCTTTCCACTCGGAAAAAGACCCCTCCTTCACCATCGACGAAGATAAACAGCTTTTCCATTGTTTTGGTTGCGGCATAGGGGGCGACCTGTTTTCCCTGGTGATGGAAAAGGAAAACCTGACCTTCCCCGAAGCCGTCCGCTTCCTGGCCGAAAAATACCGGATTCCTTTGCCCGAAACGCGGCAGTCAGCCCGTGAATCACGGCTGGAAGAAAAAATTTTCGAGATCAACGAGAAGGCCCTGAATTACTTCAGAAATAACCTGTTCAGAACTCCGGAAGGGAAGAAAGCTCTGGAATACCTTAAAGGAAGGCAGCTCTCCGAAGACACCATCAAGAAGCTCAGGCTGGGCTATGCCCTGAACTCCTGGGATGCCCTGTACCAGAATTTCAAGCAGTCATACAGTCCTCAAATTCTGGAAAAGGCCGGGTTGATAATTCCAGGCCAGAAGCCCGGTGAATACCGCGACCGCTTCCGGGGCCGGGTCATCTTCCCGATTTTCACCCTGACCGGCCGGGTGGTGGCTTTTGGCGGACGGACTATTTTCGAAGCCCAGCCCAAGTACCTGAATTCCCCGGAAACCCAGACCTTTACCAAGGGCCACATCCTGTACGGTCTTAACTTCACCCGCGACAGCATCAGGCAGGCCGGCGAGTTGATCCTGGTGGAAGGATATGCCGATTTTGCCGCCCTGTTCCAGGCCGGCATCCAGAACGTGACCGCTTCCATGGGCACCAGCCTCACTTCCCAGCAGGCCGCCCAGATACTGAGGTATGCCCCCAGGGTTATAGTCAATTATGACGGAGACGAGGCCGGGTTGAATGCCGCCCTCCGGGCCGTGCCCATCTGCCTGGAAAAGGGACTCCAGGTTAAGATCCTGGTCCTTCCGGAAAAGCTTGACCCCGATGCCTTCATCAGAAAATACGGACCGGACAAGTACCTGGGACTCGCCCGGCGGGCCCTGGACGGCTTTCGCTTCCTGCTCGTCCAGTACTCAAAGGGTGCCCGCCTGAATATTCCGGAAGAAAAGAGCCGGGCCACACGTCAGGTTATTCAGGAAGTCATGCGTATCCCCGATGCCATCGTCAGGAACGAATATCTCAAGAGGACAGCCGAATATTTCAAGATAAACGAAACCACCCTGAGACAGATGCTGGAGGAAAGCAGGAAGCCGGCCCCGGCCGCCAGCCGCGAGGAGAAAGACATTTTCCTGCCGGCCGAAAAGAGACTCCTGCAACTGCTTTTTAATCAGCAGGAAATTGCCAGGATGGTACTGGGCGAGATGGACGAGGATTGTTTTCGGGGGCTGGCCGGCGAACCGGTCTTCAGGTACGTCCTGGAATCCTACCGGCAGGAACAGACCTGGAGCCTGGGCCCCCTCCAGGAAAAGGTTGAGTCCAGGCTGCTGGGCCAGTTATGCCGGGTCCTGCAGGAAGATATTCCCGACGGTTCCATAGGCGAAGCTCTTGACTGCCTGATAACCCTGAAGAAAAACAGCCTTCAGAAAAAGCTCAGGGAAATCCAGAGAGAAATCGCCCTGACCGAAAAGAAAGGCGACCAGGAAAAACTCATGTCCCTTCTATACCAGAAACATGAGTTGACCCGCCAGATCATGACCCTATGAATATATATTCGAACTATAACAATCCAGGCCACCGGCCTGCTGAGTAGAAGGAGGCTTTCAGTGCCGTCTGACGACAAGTACCAGAAAGAAGAAATTCTCCAGTTGATTTCCAAGGGCAAGAGACAGGGTTTCCTGTCCTGGGAAGAGATCGACCAGACCCTGGGAGATGAGTTCGGAGCCGAGGACGATTTCGACGATTTCCTGAACTCCATGGATAGCTACGGCATCAAGATCCTCGATTCCCAGCAGCGGGAAATAATACCCTTCCCTCACAAGAAAGTTCCCGTCTGCACCCACGGCCTGGAAAGAACAACCGACCCGGTCAAGCTCTACCTCCGGGAGATGGGCAACATCCCGCTGCTGACCAGGGAGGGTGAAATCGCCATTGCCAGGGAGATAGAGCGGGGCGAACGGGCCATCATCAAGGCCCTGTCCAAGACCAGGCTGGTCCTGACCAACATCCTGCAGATAGAACAGAAGATCAAGGAATTCCCGGAAACCATCCAGGATTACTTCGACTTCAACGACGAGGAACTGGCTGAAGACAAGCTCCCGGAGAAACAGCAGGAACTGCTGAGCCAGATCAAAAACATCAAAGACCTGGCCAGGAAAATTGAAACCCTGCCCAACAAGAAGAAATTCAACTTCGCCAGGGGACGAATTATCGTTAAACTAAGTCGCCTGATCCGGGACCTTAACCTGCAACCTGGGTTGCGGGAAACCGTCATCGAACAGATGAAGGATAAGCTCCGGGAGATCAATGAGCTGGAATACCGCCGGGAAGAACTGGAGCAGAGCCTCAACCGCAAGCCTAAGGAGCAGAAGAAAAAGGTGAGCTCCGGCAAGAAAAAAGCACTCAGGCCCATCCGGTCCCGGGCCGAAAAGAAAGCCATCGAGAACGAAATCAAAAGGATCAACCAGGACATCAGAAAGATCGAAAAGGAGATTGGCCTCGATTCCCAGGCCCTGAAAAAGGCTGTCCGGACCATCATGATGGGCAAGAGCACCAGCGAACAGGCCAAGAAGCAGCTGGTGGAAGCTAACCTCAGGCTGGTGGTCTCCATTGCCAAGAAGTACAGCAATCGCGGCCTGCAGTTCCTGGACCTGATCCAGGAAGGCAACATGGGGCTGATGAAGGCCGTGGACAAGTTCGAGTACCGCCGCGGTTACAAGTTCTCCACCTACGCCACCTGGTGGATCAGGCAGGCCATCACCCGGGCTATCGCCGACCAGGCCCGGACCATCAGGATACCCGTCCACATGATAGAGACCATCAACAAGCTGGTCCGGATTTCCAGGCAGCTGGTGCAGGAACTCGGCCGGGAACCCACCTGCGAAGAAATCGCCAAGAAGATGGACATGCCGGTCAGCAAGGTCAGGAAAATCATCAAGATTGCCCAGGAACCGATTTCCCTGGAAACGCCGATCGGAGAAGAGGAAGACAGCCACCTGGGTGATTTCATCGAGGATAAGATCATGCCCTCCCCGCCGGAAAGGGTCATCTACCAGAGCCTCCGGGAACACATCGACGAGGCCCTCAAGACCCTGACCGACCGTGAAGCCAGGGTGTTGAAGATGCGCTTCGGCCTGGGCGATGGCAACGAGCACACTCTGGAAGAGGTGGGGCAGCAGTTCAAGGTCACCCGCGAGAGAATCCGCCAGATTGAGGCCAAGGCCCTGAGGAAGCTGAAGCACCCCACTCGCTCCAAGAAGCTCCGCTCCTTTACCAACAGCTTTTAGGGGTGAATTGACTAACCGCTAAATATCTGGTATAAAATCAAAAAAAGGGCCTATAGCTCAGCGGCAGAGCTACCGGCTCATAACCGGCAGGTCCCAGGTTCGAATCCTGGTAGGCCCACCAAAAAACGGCTAAATGAATCGAGAGACAAAGTGGATGGAGTGGATGCTGACTTTGAAAAATTAATCCAGCTCCAGGAGCTGGATAATGCCCTCAGGCAGATTACCGCCGAACTATCCGACATCCCCCGCCTCATAGAACAGGTAGAAAAAAAGATTAAGGCTGACTCTGACCTGGTGGTCCGGGCCAAGGAACGGCTGGCCCAGAACCAGAAAAAAAGAAGGGACCTGGAGGCCGAGGTCAAGGACCTGAAAGCCCAGATAGCCAAGTACAAGCGCCAGCTGAACGAAGTCAAGTCCAACAAGGAATACACTTCCCTGCTCAAGGAAATCCAGGAAACCCAGGAGAAGATCGACCGGCTGGAGGAAGAAATCATCCGGGAACTGCTGGTGGCCGACGAAATTGAGGAAGAAATCAGGAGCGCCAGCCTGAAACAGAAAAATGAGGAAGAACAGCTTAAACAGGAGATAGACGCTCTCACCCGGAGAAAGCAATCCCTGGAAGCAGAAAAAGACCAGCTGTCCAGAAAAAGAGAAGAGCTGGTGCCGGGAATTGCCAAGCCCCAGCTTCAGCTCTACCAGAGCATCGCCCGGAAACGGGCCGGGATCGCCCTGTCCAGGGTGATCGAAGAATTCTGTTCCATGTGCCAGCTAAGAATCAGACCCCAGATGTTGAACGAAATCCGCGACCGCAGCAAGCTACACCTGTGCGAAAGCTGTGGCCGAATCCTTTACTTTGACTACTCGGTAGAATCCAAAGAAGAAGCCGAAGAATCCTCCCGATAAAGGTTGTCGATAAGTTCCCGGTAACGGTTTTCTATGGCCGCCCTTCTAACCTTAAGAGTGGGCGTGATCTCACCCTTCTCAATCTCAAGTTCCCTGTCCAGCAGGGCCACCTTCTTGATTTTTTCGTAGGAAGCCATTCCGGCGGTGGCCCGGTCAATCTCGGCCTGAATGAAAGTCACTATCTCCGGGTTCTTGACCAGTTCCCTGCGGTCGGCAAAGGCAATCCCGCGGCTTTTAGCCAGTTCTTCCAGTTTCTCGAAGTTGGGAACCACCAGGGCTGAAATGAAACGCCTCTTATCTCCTATGACCACCACCGTGCTGATGTAGGGGCAGGTCTTGAGAAGATTCTCGATGGGCTGGGGGGCCACGTTCTTTCCACCGGAAGTCACGATCAGGTCCTTCTTCCGGTCGGTTATGACCAGGAAGCCGTCCTCGTCCAGGTGGCCGATGTCGCCGGTATGGAACCAGCCTCCCTCGAATACCTCCCGGGTCTCTGCTTCTTTCTTGTAATAGCCTTTCATAACATTGGGACCCCTGGCCAGGATTTCCCCGTCGGGGGCGATCTTGAGCTCGACCTCGGGGATGGGTTTGCCCACGGTGCCAAACCTGATAGCTCCCGGGCGGTTAACGGTCAGGACCGGGGCAGTTTCGGTCAACCCATAGCCCTCGTAGATAACCAGGCCGAGGGCATAGAAGAACTCGGCGATGTCCTTGGCCAGCGGGGCCCCGCCCGAGATGAAGAACCGGACCCGGCCTCCGGTCCGTTCGATTATCTTGCTGAAGACCAGCCTGTGGGCGATTTTCCGTTTAAGCTTTAACAGGGCCGGGACCTTCTCCCCGGCCAGGTCTTTCTGGGCATACTTTTTGCCAACTCTATATGCCCAGAAAAATATCTTTTTCTTCAGGGTGGAACTGGTCAGGATGTTGTCCATCACCCGGGCATAGATTTTTTCGAACACCCGGGGGACACTGACCATGATGTTGGGCCTGACCTCAAGCAGGTTCTGGGCCACGGTATCTATGCTCTCGGCAAAGCCGATGGTGGTCCCGGCATAGATATAAGCGAACATGACCATTCTTTCCAGGACATGAGACAGCGGCAGAAAGGACAGAACCGTGTCGCGGAACGAGATGTCGAACAGGGCCACGCAGGTCTTAACGTTGGAGATAAAATTATGATGGGTCAGGATAACTCCCTTTGGATACCCGGTGGTCCCGGAAGTATAGATAAGCGAAGCCTCGTCTTCGGGCAGGATGGCCGCGGCCAGGCTGGCAAAGAGCCCGGGGTTCTCAGCCGCTTTCTTCTGGCCAATTTCCAGCAACTCGACCAGGTTCATGAACCCGGGGACCTTTTCCGGTTCGAAGGTGATAAAATGCCGGACCCTTCCCAGGTTTCCCCTTATAGCTTCGACCTTGGCTCGCTGTTCGGGATTGGAGACCACCACCACCGAGGCATCCGAGTCCTGGATAATGTATTCGGCCTGCTGGGCGGTAAGAGAAGTATAGATGGGAACGGTCAGACCTCCCTGGCAGATGGTGGCAAAATCGGTCATCACCCATTCGGGCCTGTTTTCCGACAGAATGACCAGCTTGTCGCCCTTCCTGAAACCCAGATGATTGAGGGCCAGGGCCAGGTGGATCACCGTTCTTTCGAATTCGGCCGTGGAAATCGGGACGTACTTACCTTCTTTCTTATAAAGCATCAGGTCAGGTTTCTGGTATTCCCTGACCGTATTTAAAAATAGCTGGGCTAATGTCTCAATCATTCTTAGCCTCCTCGGATGGAATTCAGGCAGATTTTAAGAAATTGCCGGGTCGAAAGCAAACACATTTTTCGGGGACAGACCTCAGTCCTCCCGGACCTTGGCAATGGAGCAGACCCGGTCTTTGTCTTCCAGCTGGATGAGCCTGACTCCCTGGGTGGCCCGGCTGAGCGGCCTGATTTCCGTGGTCTTGATTCTTATGACCTTGCCGCTTATGGTGATTATCAGCAGGTCGTCCTCGTTAACCCCGACCATGGCCAGGGCCGGACCGATCTTATCGGTGATCTTCAGGTTGATCACTCCCTGACCGCCGCGGTTATGGGCCGGGTAGTCCTCGACCGGAGTTTTCTTGCCGTAGCCGCGTTCTGAAGCGGTAAATATGTACTTATCCTCGGGACCGACGACGATCATGCTGATGACCCGGTCCTTGGGCTTCAGGGTAATGGCCTTGACTCCGGCTGCCTGGCGCCCCATGGGCCTGACCAGTTTTTCCTTGAAACGGATGGCCTTGCCCATCCTGGTGCCAATGATGATGTCGTTCTTACCGTCGGTCAGGGCTGCGGTGAACAACTGACTCTTGGGTCTCAGGCTCATGGCGATGATCCCGCCACGGCGGACGTTCTTGAACTCGCTCAGCTTGGTTTTCTTGATCAACCCGGTATCGGTCATGATGACCACGTACTGGTCTTCCCGGAATTCCTTGACGGCCAGGATGGACTGGACCTTTTCATCCGGCTGCATTTCCAGCAGGTTGACTATGGCCTTGCCCCGGCCGGAGGGCCCGACATCGGGCACGTCCAGGGCCTTCAGCCAGTACATCCGGCCCCGGTTGGTAAAGACCAGAAGGTAGGAATGGGTGGAGCCCACGAACAGGTTCTCCACCACGTCCTCGGCCTTCATCTCAATCCCCTTCCGTCCCTTGCCACCGCGGCTCTGGTAGCGGTAGGCACTGAGGGAAGTCCTCTTGATGTAGCCGGACTGGGTGTAGACGATGGCCACGTCTTCTTCCTTGATCAGGTCTTCCGCCTTGATCTCGGTAATGACCTCATCCCGGATTTCAGTCCGCCTATCATCTTTATACTGCTCTTTAAGTTGCTTGAGTTCATCCTTGATGATCTGGAGAACCATTTCCGGGTTCTTGAGGATGAGCTTCAGCTGCTTGATAAGGGCCAGGAGGTCCCGGTGCTCCTGCACAATCTTCTGCCTTTCCAGCCCGGTCAGTCTCTGCAACTGCATTTCCAGGATGGCCTGGGCCTGGATGGCCGTCAGCTTGAACTTGGTCATCAGCCCGTTCTTGGCCTCTTCCACCGTCTTGGAAGACCTGATCAGGTTGATGACCGCGTCCAGGTAATCCAGGGCTATCAGCAGGCCTTCCAGGATGTGGGCCCGGTGCTCGGCTTTCTTCAGGTCATGCTTGGTGCGCCTGATGATGACGTCCCGGCGGTGGGCGATGAAATAGTTCATCATCTCCAGCAGGTTCAACAGCTTGGGCTGCTTGTCGACTATGGCCAGCATGATGATGCCGAAAGAGGTCTGCAGGGCCGTGTGCTTGTAAAGATTGTTGAGGATTATCTCCGGCAGCTCGCCCCGCTTGACTTCAATCACCACCCGGATGCCTTCCCGGTCGGATTCATCCCTGATGTCGGCAATGCCCTCGATCTTCTTGTTGTTGACCAGGTCGGCGATGTTCTCCAGCAGCCGAGCCTTGTTGACGCCGTAGGGAATCTCGGTGATGACTATCCTGTCTCTTTCCCCTTTGTCCGCCCGCTCGATGGTGGTCTTGGCCCGGAGGTGGATGACTCCCTTGCCCTCCTGGTAGGCCTGGCGGATGTTCTGCCGGTTAAAAACATAACCGCCGGTGGGAAAGTCCGGGCCCGGGATGTATTTCATGATGTCATCCAGGCTGGCCCGGGGGTGGTCAATGAGATAGACCAGCCCGTCGCAGACCTCGGCCAGGTTGTGGGGAGGAATGTTGGTGGCCATGCCCACGGCAATACCGGAAGCCCCGTTGACCAGCAGGTTGGGGAACTTGGCCGGCAGGACCTCGGGCATCAGCAGGCTCTCGTCGTAGTTGGGAACAAAATTGACCGTGTCCTTTTCGATGTCGGCCAGCAGCTCCTCGGCCAGCCTGGTCATCCGGACCTCGGTATAACGCATGGCGGCCGGGGGGTCGCCGTCGATCGAGCCAAAATTTCCCTGGCCGTCCACCAGCGGATAGCGCATGCTGAAGTCCTGGGCCATCCTGACCAGGGCGTCGTAAACGGCCACGTCACCGTGGGGATGGTACTTACCGATGACATCACCCACAATCCTGGCCGACTTTTTGTAGGGCTTATTGTGAGTGGTCCCGGTTTCCCACATGGCGTAAAGGACACGCCGGTGGACCGGTTTCAGCCCGTCCTTTATATCGGGGATGGCCCGGCCGATGATGACGCTCAGGGCATAGTCCAGGTAGGACTTCTTCATCTCCTCTTCGAGGCTGACCACGGACAGGCTCTGGGCTATCGGGGCCAGTTGCTCCGGGTTCTGAGCTTTCTGGGTTCCGGCCCGGCCTCTTCCAGCTGCCGACCCGCAGACTTGGTCTGTTCGGGCTGCTCTTCCGGCTTTTCCTTTTTTTCTTTCTTGGTCTTTTTCGGTTCAGGCTTTTGTTTCTTTGCGGCCATCAGTTCAACCTTTCCCTCAAGTCTCTATGACCGTGTCAGATGTCCAGGTTCTGAGCCAGCAGGGCGTTTTCCTCGATGAATTCCCGCCTCTGCTCCACCTCCTCCCCCATCAGCACCGAGAAAACCTTGTCGGCTTCCACCGCGTCCTGGATGGATACCTTGAGCAGGGCCCTCTTCTCGGGGTTCATGGTGGTCTCCCACAGCTGTTCGGGAGTCATTTCGCCCAGACCTTTGTATCTCTGAATGGTAACGCCTTTTTTACCTCTTTCAAACAGGTATTCAAGGAGCTTGTTCTCGTTTTCGATGGTGAGCGACTCGGTGGTGTTTATCACCTGGTATGGAGGCTGGAAGTCTTCCAGCTCTTTTATGATCTTGTAAAGGTTCTTGTATTCGATGGAATTGACCAGGTCCAGGTTGACCCGGGTGCGGCTGGCAAAGCCGTTGACCTGGAAGCTGGCGATTATTTCATAAGCGTCGTATTCTTCGTCGTGAACCAGGTCGGTCTGAAAACCCAGGCCGGCAATCAGGCCCTGCAGCCTCTTCATGTTCTTCTTGTCCTGCAGGAATTCCAGGTCGGTCACGTTTTCCCTGATCAGCAGCTCGATCAGGCTGAACGGGGTATTCTTCTTTTCCAGGTAGGTTATGTAATTTTTCTTCTGGATAACTTTCAGGATGAACTTTCGCAGCTTCTCACCCTCGACCGGCTCTTTCTGGTTCTTGACTTTTATCTTGAACTCTTCCGAAATCTTCTTGACGATCCACTTCTCGTAGTCCCGTTCCTCTTTCAGGTACTGGACTTCCCGGCCCCTGGATATCTTGTAGAGTGGCGGCTGGGCGATGTACAGGTGGCCGTTTTCGATGAGCGGTTTCATCTGCCGGTAGAAAAAGGTCATGAGCAGGGTCCTGATGTGGGAGCCGTCCACGTCGGCATCGGTCATGATGATAACCTTGTGATAACGGAGCTTTTCCAGGCTGAAGCTCTCTTCCCCGGCACTGGTGCCCAGGGCAGCAATGATGGTGCCAATTTCCTCGTTATGGAAGATCTTATCGGGCTGGGCTTTCCAGACATTCAGGATCTTACCCCTGAGGGGCAGGATGGCCTGGAACCGGCGGTCCCTCCCCTGCTTGGCCGAACCACCGGCGCTGTCGCCTTCCACTATGAACAGTTCGGCCAGGGCCGGGTCTCTTTCCTGGCAATCAGCCAGTTTCCCTGGAAGCGAAGCAGTTTCCAGAACGCTCTTTCTCCTGGCCAGTTCCCGGGCCTTTCTGGCCGCTTCCCTGGCCCGGGCGGCATCGATGGCCTTGGCGATTATTCTCTTGGCGTTGGTCGGATTTTCTTCCAGGTAAGCGGTCAGCTGCTCGTTGACCAGCGATTCAACAATGCCCTTGACTTCTGAATTGCCCAGCTTGGTCTTGGTCTGGCCCTCGAACTGGGGCTCCCGCATCTTGATGCTCAAGACCGCGGTCAGGCCTTCCCTGGCATCGTCGCCGGAAATGCCACCGGAGCCCAGGTCTTTGGTCAGGTTGTGAGCCTCGGCGTAGTTGTTCAGGCAGCGGGTCAGGGCCGACTTGAACCCGATGAGGTGGGTCCCGCCTTCGATGGTGTTGATGTTGTTGACGAAAGTAAAAATATTTTCCGTGTAGCCGGTATTGTACTGGAAGGCCAGTTCCACCATGATGTCGTCTTTCTGGGCTTCAAAGTAGATCGGCCTGGGATTGAGAACCTGCTTGTTCTGGTTGAGCCACTGGACGAACTCGAGAATACCACCCTTGTATTGGAATTCATGGGTCTTGTTGACCCTCTCGTCGGTGATGGTAATCTTCAGCCCGCGATTGAGGAATGACAGCTCTCTCATCCGCTGGGTCAGGATTTCAAAATTGAACTCGGTGGTTTCAAAAATCTCGTCGTCTGGCCAGAAGGTTATCTTGGTGCCGGTCTTGTTGGTCTTGCCGATTTTTTTGAGCGGGGTCTTGGGATTGCCTCGCTCGTAGACCTGGGTCCAGATCCCACCGTTTCTCTTGATTTCCAGCTCGAGGCGCTTGGACAGGGCATTGACCACCGACACGCCGACACCGTGCAGACCGCCAGAGACCTTGTAGGATTTATCGTCAAACTTGCCGCCGGCATGGAGCACGGTCAGAACCACTTCGGCCGCGGGTCTTTTTTCCTTGGGATGTATTTCCACCGGGATGCCCCGGCCGTCATCGATGACAGTGACCGAGTTATCCACGTGGATGATGACGTCAATCCGGCTGCAGTATCCGGCCAGGGCCTCGTCCACTGAATTGTCCACCACTTCATAAACCAGGTGGTGCAGTCCTTCCGGACCGGTGCTGCCTATGTACATGGCCGGGCGCTTGCGAACGGCTTCCAGGCCCTTGAGAACTTTTATACTTTCTGCGGTATACTTTTCATCTTTCATGGCCTTACCTATCAGGAAAAAGTGAAGGGTTATGGGGGAGCGAGAAGCTGCATAACCCGCATGGCATTTTAAGGGAGAATTATAGCTCAATTCACTCTAAAAGTAAAGAAAAAAATGGACAAAAAGCGGCTTTTTTTCTGTCGCTAAATTATTTATTATCTTCATTTTATAAATGATGGGGCCCGGCCGGAAGCCTGCAGACCATTTTTCAGGCAAAAATCGACTTATTTTACCGGCAGAAAAGAGGAAAATTGGCTATTTGGGCTGCTTAAAAAACAACCGATTCTAAGTTAAAATAGTCTGTCCCTGGAGGTTAAAAAATGCCGGCCAACCTGCCGCCAGAGTACTTCGAAGTGGAAAAAACCCTGCGCCAGGCTAAGACTGCCGAAGAGAAAATTGCCATCATGGAAAAGTTGCTGTCCATCATTCCCCGGCACAAGGGTACAGAAAAGCTGGTAGCACTGTACCGCACCAAGATTGCCAAGCTGAAAGAAGAAATCGAACAGCGGCCGGCAGCCCGAAAGGGACAGCTATTCAGGATTGAAAAATCCGGGGCCGGCCAGGTCATAATCATCGGCCCGCCCAACGCCGGCAAGTCAGCCCTCATCCGGGCCCTGACTGGAGTGGAGGTGGAGGTGGCCGACTTCCCCTTCACCACCAGGACGGCCGCACCCTACATGATGCCTTTTGAAAACATAAAAATCCAGCTCGTCGACACCCCGCCCATCACCGCCGATTTCATGGAATCCTGGCTGGCCGAGATGGTCAAAATGGCCGAGGCGGTGCTGGTGGTACTGGATGCCAGCAGCCCTGATTCTTCAGGCCAGCTGGAAACGATCATCAATCGCTTCAAGGAAAAAAAAGTTGAATTTGTTTCCGAAGAAACAGTTATCCCGCCGGACAGATTCCCGTTCCTGAAGAGGACTCTTCTGGTCATAAACAAGAGTGACCTTCCGGGAAGTGGAGACCTCCTGGAGGA
>JABLWX010000095.1 GCA_013178315.1 Candidatus Aminicenantota bacterium | reverse complement strand
CTGCCAGAGCATCGGTAACCAGACTATTTATTTCCTCGGGCATAGTTCGGTCGAAGCTTCTGAGGCCGGCTTCAACGTGGGCCACTTTGATTCCCAGCTTGGAAGCGACGACCGAGCAGGCCAGGGTGGAGTTTACATCTCCGACCACAACCACCCAATCAGGTTTTTCTTTGAGGCAGACAGGTTCAAAGGCCAGCATGATGCGGGCTGTCTGTTCGGCGTGAGAGCCGGAGCCAATTCCGAGGTTGATGTCCGGTTCCGGTATCCCCAGCTCCTTGAAGAAAATATCGGACATATTGTGGTCATAGTGCTGGCCGGTGTGAACCAGGGTGGCTTTTATTCTGGGTCTAATATTTTTCTGTTTATTGCGGGAATTAATGGCTTTAATCAGCGGGGCGATTTTCATAAAATTGGGCCGGGCCCCCGCCACCAGCATTATTTTTATTTTTTCAGGTTGCAGACCCTTCATACTTTTTCCTTATTCTCTGAATTCCTCTTTGATTATGAATTCAATGTTATTAACGATCTGGCTTAAGGCCGGCCTTTCCTTGAGGTCAGCCAGATTGGTTTTCTTCCGCTTTTCTATTTTTATCCCGGAGAGTTCTTCGGGTTTAGAAATAAAGGTCAGACGGCCCTCCTGCTCAAGCTTTTTATCTATGAGGCCTACGGGGCCTCGAAAAATGCTGTAAACCGGCACCCCCAGAGCTGCAGCTTCCCGATTCATCGTCCCGCCGCCGCTTATGACCAGGTCTGAAAAATAAATGAGATTCAGGCCGTTGAGCACTTTATCTGGAATGATTATTTTCCCGCTGGTAAACCAGGCTTTCCTTTTTTTTCGTATTTCTTCGGCCTGCTTCCGGTTCCTGGGTAATATTATTATTTTTGCCTCTGCATTCTTAAATAGCCACCCCAGGGATTCGTAAAAAAGTTCTTCTCCGGCAGGGTTGTGATAATGGGCCTCGGTGGCCGGTGGCCGGATAGTAATAATGATGTCCTGCTCATTTATCCCGAGCTCATGAAAAAAGCTGTAGTCGGGCTGAAGGTCGGGTGCATAGACATCCTCTTTCAGTCCTGGATAGGTTAAGATTCTTTTTAATGTTGGGTAGGCATCCTTGATAGCCTCCGGGACAATCAGCCATTTTGGATAAGAAAAAGGAGCTGGGCGGCTGTGTTCATAATCAATAATGAGAATCGTTGTTATCCCGAAAAGATTAGCGCTGAATATTTGGGATCTGGAACCATGAGATAGAGCCACATCAGGGCGATGCTTGATAATAAAGGGTATTAATTGAAAAGACCTTATAAGCCAACCTGCCAGCTTTTTTAATTTATTCTTTCCATAATGGCGGCCTATTGTTCTGAAAAAAAGGCCATTTTGCCGGGCCAATTCTTTTACCTGGAAGGCATCCCGGGCGGTCAGCAATACCCGATAATTCCTTCTTTTTAACTCTCTTTTTATCGGGATAAAAAAAGGCACATGGGGAGTATTATCCAGGTCTATCCAGATAGTTTTTTTAAGATGGCTCATGGCCGATTTACGGTATTTTCGGGGAAGAATGAACCGGTAATGTCCCATCTTTTCTTTCCAGAATCGAGCCACTTCGATGGGTAACGAGTTCCAATGCTTGTCCTGATATTTATTCTTTATATAAAGCAGAAATTCTCTATAGTAGTCAGCAGGGTAGGTTTCTATTTGTTGTTTCTGTCCGGGGAATTGCATGTAATCGGGATGGGTATTTATAAGAGCCAGGCCACCTTTTTCGGCGATCCAGTCCAGCTTTTTTTTCCAGAGATTTATGTCTTTCTCTTGAAGGATTATAAAAAGACAATGGTCCTGGGGAAGGGTATACGGCAATTCCACATATGACCTGGTCTGGCCGCTATCTACAATTATTAAGGGAAATATGGTTTCAACATCATTGGCCTGCGGTTCAAAGGGGTCGGTGTCGAAGGTAGAGCAATCACATTCAATATTAAGCTGGGAAATCCAGTCCAGGTTTCCCAGCATGGATGGAGAAGAAAACACAGATGTTGACCAATCTTCCAGATATTTATTAATTTTGGGAATGGCTTTTTCGAATTTTTTTTTGTTCTGAAAAACCTGCCCTTCATGTGTCAGCCCATGAACTCCTATACCGAAGCCGCTGGATTTCAGCGTTTCTCTTATCTCGGCGTCGCACTTATAACCTTCAGGGACGAGATTAAAACAGGATTTAAATCCAAGCTCGCGCTCCAGATTCATAAGATTAAGAATATTTTGGTAGCCGTTTGCAGTGTCCACATCGTGCATGAGAACAAGAGCGAACTTTTTACCGTCAGGCCAGCCAGCCCAGCCTTCGGGCGAATCCGCGGCTTCTGGATGTATGGGCCAAACATCAGCGTAAAGCCTTCTCCTGCTCCTGGCCACCATTCTTCTTAAAGCTATCTGGGCGTGACGCGGGATTAATGGCTTGCAATAATAGTATAAATTGGAAATGTTCATTTACCCTTAAGTAACTTTAGCTAATATCGGACTGTTTTTCAAGGCTGGCGCAATTAATTATGCATTAAAATTATATATTAACCGCCCGAGAAATTGAAGAGATTAATCGAGCTGCAAATGATTTCAGTCAAGACCTCAAAATCTCATGGATTCCGACCCGGAAAGCGCTGGGGCTGATGCAATAAAGGCAGGGAAGGAAAGAAAAACTGAAATTCCCCTATCAGGTGCTTAAGATCTGCTCAGGCTCGGTTTTAGACCTTATGGGCCAGGAGGATGTCTGTCAATATTGGATTTAATCTCGGAGAGCTGTTTTTAGGAAAATAAGGTATCACAGGGCAGAGATTTTTTTCTGGCAATTAGGTAGTGAAAACTGAACCAAAGTATGATGTAATTTGCGATCTTTCTTTTTCCCTGAAATCATGAGGTTTTAGTTTGACTAAAACAAAAGAGGAAAAAGCGCGAAAGCAATACTTCTGGCAATTCCTTAAAGCCAATTAGCTTGTGAATCCACAGGGCCGGGATATTGTTTTTCAGGTAATAGCCGTAGACCCTGGTGATGCCCATTTCTTTTAAGTAATTCATAGCTGAGGCCATAAACCTGGTTGATAAATCTTTCCCTCTCTCGCTTTCAGCAACATACATGTCAAAAGCATAGGCCTCCCCTTTCCTGAGCTCTATTCCAAGTAATTTGAGATCAGAATGATTAAGATTATATTTGAGCTTATCGTTAGTTTTTGCGGTGAACCAGATATCTCCGATTATTTTCCCGTCCTTTATCAGGACCAGGGCACCGTAGCCCTTTTTACTGTTGTATTTTGCTTTTCGACTTCTGCTTTTCCTGCAGGAAATAGAGTAATGGTCTTGCAAATTTTTGTTTAACAAACAGATTGAATAACCTGTTTTTTCCAAGGAGTATTTAGAAAAATCTCTGGACTCGCAGTCTATATACACAGGAACAGCGGCTTTATGCCGGAAGACGATATTTTTCAGCGTGCTTTTGAAACCGGAGTGTCTTATGTCTTCTAAAAACATCATAACATATATATAAAACTTTTCGATCATTTGTCTTTTCCTTGTAAAATGCTTTGGGGATTTTGGGATATTATTTTTTTAAATAGATTGTAATTGGAATTATGTAAATTCTTTATAATAAACCATATCTTAACTAAAGAAACCCACTGCAAGAAATAAGGAAAGTCTGAGCCGAATACAATTCGGTCGGAATCGATTCTATTAAATATTATCTTCAAGACGTTGAGCTCTAAGCCTGCTGTATTTAGGTATATGTTGGCATTCGAACATAAGATATTCTCTATTAAAGGCATAAGATCTGACTTGATTTCTCTTAATTTGAAGCCAAAAAAGCCGGCGTGACTTATTATGGTGGTTCCCGTAGAATAATTTACCAGTGTGTCTGCCATATTATCCAGGAGGGCGTAATCTCTTGATTCTGAATCCCAGAGCAACTCACTACGGCCGCCATGAATTACAAGGGGCAAGTTATAATCGGCACACGCCTTAAGTATAGCTCTAAGTCTGTTTATTCCTTTAGGTTTGGCCAGGTCAATGGCCATTATATTAGCGTTGAACTTGACCGCGGCAATTTTATAAATTTGCCTGGCTCGCTTTATATCATCAGCTATTTCGTCCTCTTTTACGCTATTAGGAATGCAGTAACCGAGAATAAATCGTTCATCCTTTCCATATGCCTTGGACATGAACTCCATTTCCCGCCGGCCGTTAGTGGCTGGCTGAAATACAGGTAACATGACACATTTGTCAATGCCACTTAACGCCATCTGATCCAGAATTACCCTGTGTCCGATATGAAAGAAGTGCTTTTGCAATATTAATTGATAATATGATTTTAGTTGATCTTTATTATTTGAATTGGATTCATCAGAAGACCCGTTGTCTATCCTTAATGGCGTTATCTCAGGCGGTGAATATGGAACCGGCTTTAAGCTCCATACTCCTTCAGCGTGAGGATTGGGATGATGTTCAAATCTGTTATAAATAACTTCATAAGGGTTTACATGAAAGTCAATCCAGGGTTGGTCAGATTTCAGTTCCTTAATCTCGGCAAGAATCCTTCTGACTTCCTGTCTTGAAAGTATCATGTTTTTGTCTTGGATTGAGTTAATACTTGCAAGGCTTGTCTATCTATCTTTCCGCTGGCAGTCCTGGGTATTCGGTCGACGAAATGAATCCGATGGGGAATCATATAACCAGGTAATAATTGATTAAGGTCTTGAGAAACCTGATGAGTGGTTATGCCGTGTTTAGCGACATCTATAAATGCCTGGAGCTCGGGTAGTTTATTCATTTCTGTCAAAATAACAGCGGCATCGTTTACATAGGGCAGGGAAATCAAAGCCTGCTCTATGTCTTGCAGCTCAATTCTATATCCCATATACTTCACCTGATCATCTTTTCTACCCAGGAATTCATAATTGCCGTCAGGCCGTCGTCTGGCTAAGTCTCCGGTTCGATATACTGTTTCTCCTTTACCGGGATTAAGGGGGTTATCAATAAAAAATTTCCTGGTCTGCTCGGGATTATTCAAATACCCCGGCGCGACACAGATCCCCTTTATAAATATTTCTCCGATTTCTCCATCCAGGACAGGACTTAACTTATCATCGAGCAAAAAAATTTCAGTGTTTTCGCAAGGTTTTCCGAGTGGTATTTTTTCTTCTGAAGAAGCGGGCATAGAGTCAACTTTATAATACATGGAAATGCCCGTTGCTTCTGTCGGGCCATAGGCGTTGATGAAGATCTTATCAGGAAAGGTCTGCATCCATTGCCTGAGATATTTTGTTGGGAGAACCTCTCCACTGAAGATAACCTTTCTGAGCGTTCGGAGCCTGCCTGGTGCAATCGCACCAGTCCGGGCCATATACATCAATAGGGATGAGACGCCTTTCCATACAGTAACCTGTTGAGCTTCAGCGAAATCAACTAAAAGTTTAGGAAATAGTAGTTGCTTTTCATCTGCCATGCAGATTGTTGCCCCAGCTCTTAGCGGCGCATAAATGTCAAATAATGACATGTCGAAGTAATAATGGGCTGTCCATAGCAATCGGTCGTTTGGCTTTATTCCTATATAATCGATAACCCAGGAAATATATTCGTGTATGTTCCTGTGGGTGAGTATTACCCCCTTTGGTTCACCCGTAGTCCCGGACGTATAATAAACACCGGCCGGCATATCCGGGGTTATCCGCGAGCGCATTACGAAGTTGTTCTCTTGGTCTATAAATGACTTGGCATCGATTAACGAGATTTTATTTCTTATCGCGTTGTCTATCCTGTCTTGATTCTCATAACAGAATATCGAGCACTCTTTTATAATTTCTTCGTTTTCAGAGAGGAGCTTTTTGAGAACCGGATTATCACAGATGATGGCGCTTGGCCGGCAATTATTGAAAATTAATTTTCTTCTCAGGCCAGGTATATCTGGTGCCATTGGAATGTAAACGCCGCCAGCTTTAAGAACGCCGAATATTGATTCGATGATATTGATTCTGCGTGTCATCGATATGACAACATAGTTACCTATATTCAGACCTTTATCAGTCAGACATCTGGCCAGATAATTAGACCTGCCCAGCAGTTCTCGGTAAGTCAAAGATGATTTTCCATTTGTGACCGCTTCTTTATCTGGGAATTTCTCAGCGCTGGAGGACAGATATTTCGAAAGAGGAGTATCTACCATATTGTCAGCGCCTCATAGTTTCAGCATTCGGGCTATTATCTTCATATTAATTTCGGTCGTCCCGCTGTATATCGTCGAGGCCATGCTATCTCTCAGGTCTCGTTCTATTTCAAATTCAGTCATAAAGCCATAGGCCCCGTGTATCTGGATGGCATCGGCACACGCTTGCTTTAAGCTTTCGCTGGTGAATATCTTAAGGATCGACGCTTGCAGTGCAACCATTCTTTTTTGGTCTTTGGCCAGTGCCATTTGATAAAGATATGTTCGTATAAGCTCCTGGCAGATTTTCATCCGAACTATCTTATTTGATATAGATTGGAATTTTCCTATCTGTTGGCCATACTGTTTTCTTTCATTGGCATATTTGATGCAGGTTTCGATAATACGGGTTAAGGTCCCGAGATGGCAGGCGGCAAACAGTATCCTTTCCCATTCCATAATTTCGTTAAAGATAATCGTTCCCTGGCCTTCTCTGCCTATCAGGTTTTGTTCTGGTAATAAACAGCCTTCAAAAATAACATCGCTGTTTTGAAGGGTTCTCAAGCCCATCTTTTCTATAGGTAAGCTAATTGATAGCCCGGGGCGGTTTTTTTCGCAAAGCAAGAAGGAGTGTGTCCCAAACCCCTTGCGTTCAGGGTTGGTAATAGCCAGAACTAAAAAAATGTCAGCTACAGGGCCGTTGGAAATAAATGTTTTGCGTCCTTCGAGTTTGTAGGAACTTCCTGTTTTGATGGCTCTTGTTCCAATGGACATGATATCCGATCCAGCGTCAGGTTCTGTAATTGCCTGGGCCGCTATAATTTGGCCACGGCAAATTTCCGGAAGATATCGGGCTTTTTGTTCCTCATTACCAAATAGTTTGATCATTAAACCGGAAATGAGGCAAGTTCCCAGAGAATGCACCAGTCCGGAATCTTTACATCCGTAGGACAGAGATTCAAAGGCGATTATTGTATCTATAAAATTGAGTCCACACCCCCCATGTTTTTCTTCAAAAGGTAAGGCTAACAAATTAATTGAAGCACATTTTCTCCAAAGATCATGAGAAAACTGTCCCCGACGTTCTCGTTCCTCCAGCCCCGGGTTGAGCTCCTGCCTGGAAAAATTTATTATTGTTTTTCTTAATTGTTCTTGCTCTTCGGTGAAATTATACATGGTTCGATTCCTATTTTCTTGTGTTTAATATTCTGTCAACCAGTGAGCTGATGGCATTGATATTGTCAAAATTCTCCGGAAGAAGATCTTGAGGTTCTATACGGATCTTGAATTCGTCTTCAAGAAAAGCAATAAGACTCATTATGGCATGGGAATCAATCAAGCCCGATTCAATCAGCGAGTCCGTATCATTGATCTTAGATAGGTCATCCTCATGCATAAGTTCCTTGATAAAAAAATGCTTGATTTTTTCTTTAGTGTTCATACAATTTCCTAATCTATCAGGTTATAAAGATATATTAAAAAAAGTTGGCATCTGGTTTAACCTGCCGGGACATCAAAAGGAACCCACAGAATCTATAGACTGAAAAAACATTCGCCACTGCTTCCTACCAAGTGGATCTTGATTATCCTATATTACTTTGCTTGATAATTGTCAAGTCAAATTACCATGTTTAAAGTGAACATATTAATGTAATTAGCTGAAATGCCTGTAAAAATATTTGCCCAGGAAAACCAGTAAACTTTTCGGTAAGACGGCCAGAAGCGCCGTAACGGGTACGATTTTATCAGCCGGTGATCTTACATAATTATTTTTGGCAAAGGAGAAGCGGTAATAATATAAGATACTCTCTTTTACTCCCCACAGCCTCTTGTATGCCAGAAGACCGCTGTCATCTGGTGAGGATCGACCGAGGTTAAGGGTGAAACATTCCAGGGATTTATGCCAGTTAATGGCCTCCCACATGATCAGGTTGTTCGGTCTGAGCTGGTGGTATCTGTGGTCAGACGCGCCATACTTAAACAGGGCTTTCCTATTAAAATTAAAAAATATAGAGGCGGCGATCATCTTTTCCTTATAATATACCGAGGCTATAATTCCCAGGTCTCGCGATAATATTTCTTTATAGATGCTGGTAAAAAACTTAAACGGCTGAGGGGGGAGCCCATGACGCTTTCTGGTAATAACCTGCAATTTATAGAATTCTTTGAGGCTTTGCCAGTTCTTTTCGAATCTCACCTTAAGACCGAGGCGCATAGCCTTTTTTATATTTCTTTTATTATTGTCTTTAAGTTCGGCCCAGAGCTCGCTTAACGACGTGGTTAGATCGATATCATGAGTATAATATAGTTTATAGGGCGCTATGTTTTTAGAAAAATGAGAACTCCGAAACTCAACATATCTCCAATGCCTAATATGGCCATAATCAATAATTTCTCTTTTCATGAGTTCTAAATGAGAATCTGATTTTGTTAGTGGATGACAAAAATCAGAAAAAGGAAGGCTTATAGCTCTTTGGCCTGTTATAATACTACATAATTCCATTAAGGGAAAAATGGCAACTGGTTGAGTATCGTTTATAAATAGAAAATAACGGGGGATAAAATTATAAGCAGCTCTAAGAACGCGACACCATTCAGCCGAGTGAAATATGTCAGGGTCAAAATTGTCTATTATAAAATTATTCCAATCAGAATATGTAGTGGGGTCTACGATTTTAGTTTCCATTATAATTATTAACTCATGATGACAGATATGTTTTTATATTTCGTATCAATAAGATATTAAATTATTATGGCCCACGAGATCAAATCGATAGTTACAGCGTGCGGGGAGAAGAGGGAAAGTAATCCTGAATGATTTAATTAGTAGGATACTGGTAGCAAAAAGAAGTGAGAACAATATGGAATTGTAATTAGGATATTGAAGATTCATGACTAACCTAGGTTGGAATCAAGCTTAAATCTTAATTACTGTTTTGTATCTTATCAAGAGATGACCTAAAGTGCACATCAGGGCGAGATAGAAGAGTGCGCAGCTGTTGCTGCCCAGCTCTGGCCGGCCCAGCCCAGAACAGCTTCAAAGAAAGGCTGGACAAGCCTTGAGAATCAATCAGCGCCGCCGGAGAGGGCAAAAAGATAAATAAAGAGGGGATTCATGTCCACTGCCAGGGGAACAATGAACTGGTGCCCCTGATAAACATAAAAAAGACTCGCCCCTGTCCCACAGGGTCAGTCCATGCGGCCATGCCAGGCTTGGTTCTGAAACTGCCGTCTTAAAGAATATACAGGATTTCCCTGGAGAGAAGGAATGACCATCAGGCCATAAAGCCCCGTGGCTTCCGTAATCAGGAAAAGCATGGCCAAACCCCGGTAGACGTCCGGTGAGACAAGCCGGCCTTAAGGGATACCTTCTGGCCAGGGCAGGTTTTTCATCGCTCTTAATTTAAGCTGTATTGATTAAATTAATTTCGCCCCAAGCGGAGCTAAAATATCTTCAGGTTGTTTTTGCAGCAGTGCTGTTCTTCTTTTCTTTGTTTTCCAGATAACATAATAAAAGTCCCGTAAAAATTAAAGCGATGATGAATATCCCGTACCCGACCGACCTGTGAATGAAGCCTGGTTCCATAAATCTTTCATCGATAAAGTAGGCGATTAGATAAAGTACGACAATTCGCACCCCGTTCTTGATTATGATCAGGGGGATAGCCAGGGCCACCAGCAGGAACCTGTGCTTAAAATTTTTAAGGAAAAGATGCCCGGCCAGCAGGCTGATTAGTACCAGGGCAATGCTGGAGCGCCAGCCAGCGCATTCCGGCCCTACTACCAAAATGTACCCCGGAAGAAAAATTTCAATTCCCTGGCGGACATATGGTATGGCCAGCAGATTAAAGAGAATGTCGGTAATATGGACAGAAGCTCCGGCAATCTCAACTACCACCCTGTTCATAATGGAAGCAGGTATCGGAACGGCAAAAAGCAGAAAGGCGACGGGGAAAAAGGCCTTCCTTAGAGAATTTAATCCATAAATTGCCATGTATGTACCTGCCCAGAAGACAATTGCTGAGAATACTGCCAGAGAGATTGAATACTCTGTCTTGAAGCCTGCGTACTTAGCCAATAAATATAAAAAGATTCCAATGGAAATGATAAATATACCCGGAAAGACATCTGGATCAGGAGCCGAAAAAAGCAATTTTCTTTTCCTGTAAAGAAGAAAGGCACTGATCAAGGGAATGATTGGGATGTGGGTGTAATATAAATCAATGCCTGGATCGGTCAGAACAGATTTTACTGGCTGGAAAGCCATAAAAATAGAAAATCCATAAAATAAACAGAGTATAAAAAAAAATGATCGATTTTTCTCAGACTCCAGCACCAATTGAATAAAGATCCTTACTTGACTTGACCTGGCCCCGCTCAGGTCTCCCGGTAATATCAGCCTTTTTTGCGCTTCTTTAAAGCGTAAATCCCGATTCCGGCCAGCCCGATTGCTATAAGGGATATAGCAACAGGTTCGGCGACACCATGCCTGCCCCCACCACGGTGATGACCTTTTCTGCCCCAGGGACCAGAATCATCGCTCCAGGCGTAGGAAATTGAAGTTACCACTATAATTAGCAGCAACAGCGCGACCAGAATAACGGTGCTTTTTTCATGGCTATAGCCCCTTTCCATCTACTCAGCAATTACTATTATCAGGATATAATCTTTTTTGTCAAGCTTTCGAATTGCCTCACTTAAAATCTACTTGAAAACGATTAGTTGCCTCACGAGAAAATCTACGCGAAATCGGGTTGTCTTCTGGCTGGTCAGGGGGATAGATTTGGGGATGAGATTAGCCAGGAGGCAAGGCTATGGGGTTAGAGATGCGAGTTAAGCGGGCGATCTTAAGGGAGCTGGCCCGGAGGTATCAGAGGGGGCGGAAGAAGGAGAAGACGCGGGTTCTGGAGGAATTTATCGGTCTGACCGGTTACAATCGCAGTTACGGGAGCTGGCTGCTGCGCAACTGTGGTCGGAAGGTGGTCTTATCTGGGGGAGATGGGCAGCGGGTAGTGTTTATCGGGGAGGTAAGGCCGATAAGGCGGAGGCGGGCCAGGGTTTATGATGAGGAGTTCAAGAGGGTGCTGGTCTGGCTGTGGGAGCTTCTGGATTACAGCTGCGGGAAGAGGCTGGTTGGCAGCCTGAGGTGGCTGGTGCCGAAGCTAGTTGAGCAGCGGGAGCTGAGAGTAAAGAAAGCGGTCCAGCAGAAGCTGCTTCAAGTCTCTGCGGCCACAGTGGACCGGCTTTTAAGGCCGGAGCGGAAGCGATACGAGCTAAAATCGCGGGCCAGGACCAGGCCGGGTACTCTTCTGAAACATCAGGTCCCGATCAGGACCTTTGCCGAGTGGGAGGAGGGGAAGCCAGGCTTTTTAGAGATAGACCTGGTGGGTCATGACGGGGGTAACGCTCAGGGGGAGTTCCTCTACAGCCTGAACGCCACCGATGTGGCTTCCGGCTGGATAGAGACTGAGGCAGTGCGCAACCGGGCTCAGGTCTGGACCTTTCAGGCCCTGGAGAAGATAAAACAGAGGTTGCCCTTTGCTCTGCTGGGTATAGACTCTGATAACGACGGGGCCTTCATCAACGACCATCTGGTCAGGTACTGCCAAGAGAACAACTTGACCTTTACCCGGAGTCGACCCTACAGGAAGAACGACAACTGCTATGTGGAGCAGAAGAACTATTCGGTGGTCCGTCGCCTGGCGGGATACCTCAGATATGACACTGAAGAAGAGCAAAGGCTATTAGAGCGACTTTATTGCCGTTCCCGACTGTATTGTAACTTCTTCCAGCCGAACATGAAGCTTGTCAATAAGGAGAGAGCGGGTAGTTGAGTGATAAAGCGCT
>JABLWX010000094.1 GCA_013178315.1 Candidatus Aminicenantota bacterium | reverse complement strand
CTGCAACTCGGCCTGCCGTATTTTCTTGTTAACCTTTTCCCTGGAATCATCAACCTGGACCCGGAAGCCTTCGGCCCGGAAGGTTTCCTGGAGTTCCCGGGCGTAAGCTTCATGCCGGTCGGCTATGGGCAGGATGACCAGCTGGACGGGGGCCAGCCAGAGCGGGAAGCTGCCCTTGTAATGCTCTATCAGCACCCCGAAGAACCTCTCCATCGAGCCCAGGAGTGCCCGGTGAATCAGGAATGGCCGGTGAAAATTGCCGTCCTCTCCGACATAACTCAATTCAAAGCGCTCGGCCAGGTTGAAGTCGAGCTGAACGGTTGTGCATTGCCAGAGTCGGCCTATGGCGTCTTTAATCTTGATGTCGATTTTCGGGCCGTAAAAAACGCCCTCACCCTCGTCAATCTGGTAGGGTAGGCCGGCATGCTTCAGGGCTTCTTCCAGGGCCTTTTCTGCCTTGTCCCAGTCTTCCAGGCGCCCGACGTACTTATCGGGGCGGGTGGCCAGGTAGATGCCATAGTCTTTGAAGCCGAAGGCGCTCAGCAGTTTTATGGCCAGCCGGATGACCCTCTTGATTTCATCCTCGAGCTGGTCTCCACGGCAGAAAATGTGGGCGTCATCCTGAGTGAAACCTCGCACCCGGCACAGGCCGTGCAGCACGCCGCTTCTTTCGTAGCGATAAACTGTGCCCAGCTCGGCCCAGCGCAGCGGCAGTTCCCGGTAAGAGCGCTGCCTTGATTTATAGGCGATGATGTGAAAGGGGCAGTTCATCGGCTTGAGCTGGTACTTGAACCCTTCAAACTCCAGCGGCGGGAACATGGCCTCATAGAACTCGGTGTGGCCGCTTCTCTTCCACAGGTCGAGCTTGGCGATATGGGGAGAATAGATGAAGTCGTAACCGTCCTTCAGGTGCTCGTCTTTCCAGAAGGCCTCGATGAGGTGGCGGATAATGGCCCCTTTGGGATGCCAGATGACCAGCCCTCCACCCAGGTCTTCGCTGGTGCCGTAGAGGTCCAGTTCCTGGCCCAGGTGTCGGTGGTCGCGCTTTTTCGCTTCTTCCAGGAAATTAAGGTAATCCTCGAGCTCTTTCTGGCTGAAGAAGGCGGTGCCGTAGACCCTCTGCATCTGGGGCCCCCGCTCGTCGCCTTTCCAGTAGGCGCCGGAGACCGATAGCAGCTTGAAATGGCGGATGTGGCCGGTTGAGGGCAGGTGGGGTCCCAGGCAAAAGTCTATGAAATTTCCCTGCTGGTAGCAGGAAACCTGGTCGCCGCCTTTTTCCTGGATCAACTCAACTTTCAGGGTCTGACCCCGGTCGCGAAAGATTTTTATGGCCTCTTCCTTGCTGAGCACCAGGCGTCTGACCGGCTGGTCGAGTTCCACAATCTCTCGCATCCTCTTTTCTATGGCATCCAGGTCTTCCGGGGTAAACGGGGTATCGCGCAGAAAGTCGTAGTAAAAGCCGTTTTCTATGGCCGGCCCCACTCCCACCTGGATTCCGGGAAAGAGATCGGTTACGGCATGGGCCAGAAGATGGGCGGCGCTGTGTCTCAGCACTTCCAGGGCTTCGGGGTCGGAAGAATAAACCAGGGAAATCTCCCTTTCCCGGTCAGCCGGATAGCTCAGGTCCAGCAGCTGGCCGTCCGAACGGAACAGGAGTGGCTTTTCGGCCACCGGCAGCTCGGATAGCAATTCGGATAGAGGAGCTCCCTTTTTTAAGAAAAAAATAGACTCCTCAACCTTGATTCTGATCAGGTCTTCCATCGGTTAAATTCAACTTTTCTTACTTTAATTCTATCTTATCACAAACGGGCTAACTTTTATCCGCAGGAGATAAAAATTAGAAAAGGTGGTAGGCGCGGAGGGGATTGAACCCACGACCTCTTCCGCGTCAAGGAAGCGCTCTCCCACTGAGCTACGCGCCTGTCCAACGCTTTTATAAGCCCATATATATTAATTAAATCGGGCCTTAACTGTCAAGCAAGGGCATTTTACTGACCGGGAGGTAGTATCCGGGTAAGGGGGATTATCTTGAAATTGTGAGGCCAGTCCGGGGTGGGCCGGTTCCCAGGATTTCGGCTTCCCGGCTTACTCCCGTCTGGCTTTTGCCCTGAAGATGGTTATAATAGAAATATGATTGGCCTGATGTCGGATTCCCATGACCACCTGCCGGCCATCCGCCGGGCAGTGGACCTCTTCAACCGGGTGGGTTGTTCCCTGGTGATCCATGCCGGCGACGTGGTGGCCCCCTTTGCCGCCAGGGAGCTCCGGAACCTGCGCTGCCCGGTCAAGGCTGTTTTTGGCAACTGTGACGGTGAAAAGGAGGGCCTGGCCACGGTATTCCAGGAATTCGGCCAGATAGCGGCCGGCCCCCTGGTCTTCAATCATGACAATCTCCGTTTCTGTGTTTCCCATTATCCCGTGGAAAAGCCTCCGGCTGCGGTTGACGTCGTGGTCTTTGGCCATACCCATCGGGCCCAGGTCAACCGGGACGGAAACCTGGTCGTGGTCAATCCCGGGGAAGTCTGCGGCTGGGTTAAGGGAGTGAGCACCGTGGCCCTCCTGGACCCGGCAACCTTGGTGGTGGATATAATCCCTCTGTAAGGCAGAGGATAGTGATGAAGGGCATAAGCAACAGGCAGAAACCGGCCTGGCTTCCGGCCCGGAAATCGGGGAAGAAAAGTCCGACTACCCCAGGTTGTGGCCTTCCGGGCTGGAAAAAGAAACGGCCAGAAGGTGGCCAGCGGGGCGCCTGAAGGACCGGCCGGCATTAGACTTTAACCCCCTTTTTTTGCTATACTTATCTATTAATTTTGCCCGAGGGCGGGCCGAGTTGAAATTTTATCCTAAAAGGAGTTTTTCAGAATGAAAAAAGTCATTATCATGGGAGCTGCCGGAAGAGATTTCCACAACTTCAACGTCTTTTTCAGGGACAACAAAGATTACAGGGTGGTGGCTTTTACCGCTACCCAGATTCCCGACATTGAAGGTCGTAAGTACCCCGCGGCCCTGGCCGGGAAGCTGTATCCCAAGGGAATACCCATCTATTCCGAAGCCGAGCTGACCGACCTCATCAAGACCCATAAGGTGGATGAGGTGCATTTCGCTTACAGCGATGTTTCCCATGAATATGTGATGAATAAGGCCTCACAGGTGCTGGCTGCCGGGGCTAACTTCGTGCTGCTCGGACCGAATGATACCATGATCAAGAGTCGCAAGCCCGTGGTTTCGGTCTGCGCCGTCAGGACCGGTTCCGGCAAGAGCCAGACTACCAGGAAGGTGGCCCTGACCCTGAAGGCCAAGGGGCGCCGGGTGGTGGTCATCCGTCATCCCATGCCTTACGGCGACCTGGTGAAGCAGGCAGTCCAGAGGTTCGCCACCTACGAGGACCTGGACCGGCATGAGTGCACCATCGAAGAAAGAGAAGAGTACGAACCCCACATCGATAACGGCATCGTGGTCTATGCCGGAGTCGATTACGGGGCCATCTTGAAACAGGCCGAAAAAGAGGCGGATGTGATTCTCTGGGACGGCGGCAACAACGATTTCTCATTCTACCGCTCCGACCTGGAGATCGTGGTGGTTGACCCGCACCGGGCCGGTCACGAGCTGAGCTACCACCCGGGCGAAACCAATTTCCGCCGGGCCGATGTTTACGTGGTCAACAAGATTGACACGGCCGACCCGGAGAAAGTCCAGCTGGTGCTGAACAACATCAAGAGAATCAATCCCGGGGCCAAGATCATCAGGGCCAACTCTCCGATCTTTGTTGAAGACGGTTCCCGGATTACGGGCAAAAGAGTACTGGTCATTGAGGACGGCCCCACCCTGACCCATGGCGGCATGCGCTACGGGGCCGGAATCGTGGCCGCCCAGAAGTACCAGGCTGCCGAGATAATCGACCCCAGGCCCTTTGCCGTGGGCAGCATCAAGAAGACCTTTGAGAAATACAATCACCTGGACAAGGTTCTGCCGGCCATGGGTTACGGAGAAAAGCAGACCAGGGAGCTGGCCGCCACCATCAACCGGATTGACTGTGACCTGGTGGTCAGTGCCACCCCGATCGACCTGAACCGGGTGATCAAGGTCAACAAGCCCATGCTCCGGGTTCGCTACGAGCTGGAGGAGATAGGGACCCCGAACCTGAAAACCGTGCTCAAGGATTTTTAATACTGGACGGGGCGAAGAAAGAGGCCAGAAAGCATGAAGACCAGGATTGCCCTTATAGCTTTCGGGGGAAATGCCATTCTGCCCGAGGACCAGAGAGGACTGCAGGAAGAGCAGATGCGCAATTCCCAGAAAGCGGCCGAGCTCATGGTCCAGATCATCAAGAAAGGTTACGAGCTGATCGTGGTCCACGGCAACGGCCCCCAGGTCGGCAACCTGCTGATCCAGATGGAAGAGGCTTCCAATAAAATACCCCCCTTCTCCCTGGATGTCTGCGATGCCATGACCGAGGGCAGCATGGGTTTCATGCTGGAAAAGGCCATCGTCAACGAGTTGAGGAAAAATTCCATAGACAAGGATGTGGCCACCGTCATCACCCAGGTGGTGGTCGACAAGGATGACCCGGCCTTCCAGAAACCAACCAAGCCGGTTGGTCCCTTCTATCCCAGGTTCCGGGCCCAGCAACTGGCCCGGCAGAAAAAGTGGACCATGGTCGAGGACGCCGGCCGCGGCTACCGCAAGGTGGTGGCCTCGCCCAGGCCGATCGATGTGGTGCCCAAGTGGATCATCAGGGACCTGGTTATGTCGGGACGGGTGGTTATCGCCGCCGGCGGCGGCGGCATCCCGGTTATTCTGAACAGCCGTGGTCTTTACGAGGGCGTGGAAGCCGTCATCGACAAGGATTATGCGGCCAGCCTGCTGGCCAGGGAGGTCGGGGCCGACCTGTTCATCATCCTGACCGGCATACCCCGCGTCTATTATAATTTCGGGAAGCCCGACCAGAAACCGTTGCCGGTGATTACCGTTGAGGAAGCCAGGAAGTACCTGGAGGAGGGCCAGTTCCCGCCCGGCTCCATGGGGCCGAAAATCAGGGCAGCCATCGAATATATTGAAGCTGGCGGCCATGAGGTTCTTATAACCTGCGCCAGCCATCTCAAGGCTGCTCTGCTCAACCGCTCCGGGACGAGGATCGTCGCCGGGGAAAAACCAAGAACTTCCGTGGAAATTGGAGGACAGATATGAAAAAAGATTTCATCACCATTCATGACCTGAGCACCTATGAATTCCAGGAAATGATGGACCTGACCGAGAAGATGAAGAAGAATCCCGGTAAGTACCGCAAGGTCTTAAAGGATAAGATTCTGGCCATGATCTTCCAGAAACCCTCGCTGCGGACCAGGATGACCTTTGAGGTCGGCATGCTGCAGCTGGGTGGGGAGGCGGTTTACCTGGCCCCCTCGGATATCCAGATGGGCTCCAGGGAAGGCGTCCGGGACATCGGCAAGAACCTCGAGCGCTGGGTGGATGGCATTATGATCAGGACTTTCGGCCATCACATCATCCTGGAACTGGCCGAAAGCACCAGGCTGCCAGTCATCAACGCCCTGACCGACCTGCTCCATCCCTGCCAGGCCATGGCTGACTTTTTCACCCTGAGGGAAAAGAAGGGCCACCTGGCCGGCCTGAAACTGGCCTACGTCGGCGACGGCAACAACGTCTGCCACAGCCTGATGCTGGCCGCGGCCAAGGCCGGAACGAGAATGGCCGTGGCCACTCCACCCGGATACGAGCCAAAGCCGGAAATTGTGGCCTGGGCCAAGGAAGACGGCCGGGATACCGGTTTTGAGCTGACCATCACCAACGACCCGGTCGAGGCTGTCCGGGAAGCCGATGCCATCTACACCGATGTCTGGGCTTCCATGGGCCAGGAAGCGGAGAAAGAGGCCAGGAAGAAGATTTTCATGCCTTACCAGGTTAACTGGGAACTATTCTCCAAGGCCAGGCCTGATACATATTTCATGCACTGCCTGCCGGCTCACCGGGGCGAAGAGGTGACGGACGAGGTGATCGATTCGCCCAACTCCATAGTTTACGACCAGGCCGAGAACCGGCTGCACGTGCAGAAAGTTATAATGATGCTATTAATGGGGAAAAAATAGGCAATGGAAAAAGAAACACAAAAGCTTACAGCCATAACCGCCGAAGACATGGCTGTGGTTGAGCAAGAATTACTTCGGACCAACCGTCCGCTGTCGACGGCCGAGCTGGCCGAGAAGCTGGCCTTTGCCAAGACGGCCAGCCAGAGGAACCAGCCGGTTAAACTCTACGACCCCTACGCCCGCTATGAGGTGGGGGATTTCATCTACAAGGAATACGATGAGAATCTTCAGGTCGGCAGCAAGCAAACCGAGCATTTTCAGGGCGGGGTGGTGCTCAGAATCATAAATAAGGTCAGCTATCCCGGCTACCAGTGCGAAATGCTGGAAGTTGATTACGACGGGGGCGGACCCTTCCGCAAGTACATCGACTACATGAAGAAGACCAAGACCCAGGTCCTGCTGCCCTCCAACCTGGAGAACAAAGGGCTGGAACCGGCCATCCTGGGCCAGGAACAGGACCCCCGGCTGACCGAACTGCCCCTCACCGAGAAGGACCTCAAAACCCTGGAAAGAAACCTGCGCAAGGTACTGGCTGCCTCTGACAGCTTTTTCGGCTGGAATGATTTCTGGCAGCATAATTCCAAGAAACCCGAGATAACCGAGGATAAGGTCAGGGAAATTTCAGCCGCCCTGGCCGGGTCCATCAGTTCCGAGTCGACCCAGGACCTGGTCCGGAAGCATTTTGGACTGGAACCTTCCTCCGACCTGTTCGAGCTCTATTGCCTGGCCCTGAATCACCTGCTGGAAAAAAAGTACCGGCGGGAGTTCACCTGCCTGTCAACCAGCAACTGGGGCAAGTGGCATCTTAAAAGCGTGCTCAACAACCTGCCCTCCGGCCTGCCCATCTCGGCCGAGCCGGTGGCCGTACCCGACCTGGGCGAGGTGGAGGGCCTGCAGCATACCAGGGTGGAGAATTTTCCCTTCAAGGTCTACCTGACCTGGCGGGAAATCCTGTCCGGGGCCATCCGGGTACCCCGCAGCCTGAGCCGGGAATTCGACTCGCGCGAGTACCAGCTGGTGGATGACGAGGACGGTAAGGTCTACACCGTTTATTATTTCCCCGAGGGAAATTACCTGCTGGGCCTGTCTGAATTCTTCCGGGCCAACAACATACCACAGGGCACCAGCCTGACCCTGGACAAGAAGGGGCCCGACCGGTTGACCTTCTGGATAAAGAAATCCAAGAAAAAAACCTCCACCTTCTTCCTGGAGTATGACCGGGAAAGCGGGCGGTTTACCCTGGGCGGCCAGGAAGTCTTCACCCTGGCCATGCCCAACAAGAGCATTTTCCTGGAGAGAGAGGTGGTGACCAGGTTGCTCGAGATGTCTGAAGAAATCCAGGACCTCGACCTCAGGCAGCTCCTGGTGAAAATCCTGACCTCGCCCGAGCTCACCGGGAATACCCGCTCAGTTCATTTTCTCAGGGTTTATCACATGGTGGACCTGCTGAAGCCAACCACGGCAGAAGATGTGGAGTACGTCCTCAATGCTGCCCCTGAGTTTGTGGCCTCGGAAAAGAAGGAAGGAATGTATTTCTACCAGGAAGTCAAGGCTCCGGTGGAAGTCACGGCCGAGGAAGAAGCCCGGGCCGAAGCCTCGTTGCTGTCTTCGCTGGCCGAGCAGCTGGCCTCGGGTGAGGCCGAGGAAGCCGTGACGGAAGCGGAGGAAACCCCAGTCCAGGTCGAAGCACCGGAAGAAGCCGGTCCGGTTGAGGTGGTCATTCCCCCGACCGGGGCCCAGCCCGAGGTCCAGGTTCGCCTTGAACCTCTGAAGAAAGAGAAGGAAAAGGAAAAGGAGAAACCGCTCAAGAAGAAGAAACCCAAGACCGAGGAAAAAGGACCCAAGCCCAAGAAGAGCGAGCGGCGGGTGATCGAAGAAAAGATAATGGAAGAAGAGTCGGAAATCGAGGCCCTGGAAGCCATCAAGGCCCAGGAAGAAGAACTGGAAGAAGCCGCTGAGGGTAGCGAGGAAACCATCCCGGTGGAAATCGAGGTGGCCAAGGAAGAGCCCAAGTTCGGCTTCTTTGCCGAGATGTTGAAGTCGGCCCTGGGCAAGAAACAGCCAGGGCAGGCCGAGGAAGAGGACAAGGAAAAGAAATAATCGCCAGGAAATCCTACTAATTTAGTAGGAATTAAGCCTGCTTCTGCGGCCGTCCGGTTTTTGCGGGAGAAGCTCAGAGAATTAGCCGGCGGTTGCCGACCCGGCGGGTCAGTCCCAGCTCATCCAGAAATTCCAGCAGGGGAATGGCATACTTCCGGGTCAGCCCGGTCAGTCTCTTGAAGTCTCCTACGCTCAGTTCCTTCTGCCCCCTGGCTTTCATAAGGGACAGCTGCTGCTTCAGGTTCTCCAGCCAGTCGGCATGGAGCAGAAAGCCTTCCTGGCTCTTGACTATCTTTTTCTGGCGGAGGAGCAGGTCCAGCAGGGCGGTCAGGCGGCTGGGATGGAGCCTGAATTTCTTAACCAGCTGATCAAAGGAAGAAGAGGAAAACTTTTCCTGGAGCAACAGGTTTTCGATATCCCTGAGGATGGCCGTCTCTTCCCCGGAGAGCCGGGTCTGAAAGCTGCTGAGGGCTACCAGTTCACCTTCCAGGACAAATTTTCCGTCCCGGGCCAGGCGGTTGAGGGCCAGCAGCAGAATCGGCCGGGGCAGGCCGAAGCGCTCTTTTATTTTTTTAAGCGGGACACCGGTCTCGGCCGGTCTTTTCTGATGGTAGCTTTCCACGTAACCGGCGATTTTTCCCAAAAGAAAATTAAAACTTCTCTGGCTCAGCAGAAAAAGCGGCGAAAATTCCAGGATGTAAACCTGTCCTTCCTTTTCCAGGTTCATGGCCAGGCGGCGAAGTTCGGTCGGAGTCAGCCGGCAGAAGGTGGCCAGGTCGTCCTGTCTCAGGCCACGGACTCCAGCTTGGTCGGTCAGGGCCAGCAGCATCTCTTCCTCTGAACCGGCCAGCCTGTCCAGCCAGGCTGCCAGTTTTTCGTCCCTGGCTTTCTTGAGCCGCCCGGCCTCCGGGCAGATAACCTTCAGGTTGATTGGCTCCAAAGAACCGGTCGGTTGAAACAGGAGCCGGTCATTCCAGGCCGGGGGCTCTGGCAGTCTGGACGTTACCAGGAGGTAGGGCTGCCCGGTCCGACTGGAATTTGTGGACATAGCTTTGGCCGAGGCCGCATATTTCCGCCCGGGGAGAACCAGCCGGCCACTAATTTCCTGGCCGGGCTGGAGGACCGCTCCTTCGGAGGCGGCATAAAAGCTGGTCTGTTCTAACTGCATCTTGCTTTTCCGGTTTATCAGCTTATATCTTAGCGGCCGGCCAGGGCAAATTCTACCTTTTTTAAGAGCGGGTTGCAGCTGGCCAGGACCACCCTGATCCTGTCTCCCAGGGAAAAGGTGGTGCCCGTGTAGCGGCCGCGAAGCACTTTCTCGTTTTTCCTCAGGAAGAAGTCATCCCCCAGGGCCGAGTAGGGGACCAGCCCGTCGATAAAATAATCGTCGAGCTCGACCACCAGGCCGGCCCGGTTGATGTCGGTGATGATGCCGGAGAATTCCTGCCCGAGCTTGTTCTTCAGCAGCCGGAGTATTCTCCATTCTATGAGCGAGCGCTCCGCCTCGTCGGCAATTCTTTCCCGCTGGGTGCAGTGCAGGGCCAGGCTGGCCAGTGGCAGCGGTCTCGGTTTTCGGCCGGCCAGGGCGCGTTTCAGTATGCGGTGAGTCACCAGGTCCGGGTAGCGCCTGATGGGCGAGGTGAAATGGGTGTAGGCTGACTGGGCCAGACCGAAATGCCCGCAGTTTTCTTCCGAGTACACGGCCAGCCTCAGTGAACGCAGGACCTGGATGGTGATGAATTTTTCCTCGGGCCGGCCCTTGAAGGCCTCGATGATTTTTTGCAGGTCGGCCGACCTGATCTGGCTGGAGCGGGGCAGGTCGAGCCCGAAGTGAACCAGCAGGTTGCGCAGCTTTTCCAGGTCGGAGCGAACGGGAGCCGGGTGGATGCGGTAGAGGCAGGGATGGCCCTGCTCGGTCAGGAAGTTGGCCACGGCCACGTTGGCCATCAGCATGAATTCTTCCACCAGGCAGTGGGCTTCGTTTCGCTCCGAGGGGACCACCGCCGTCAGCAATCCTTCCTGGTAAACCAGCTCCGGCTCCAGCAGGTCGAAATCAAGGCTGCCCTGCTTGAGACGCCGGGCTTTCAGGATTCTGGCCAGCTCTCTCATGTCCATCAGGTCGGCCAGGATATGCTGGTAGCGGCCCTGTTCCTGCAGGTCGCCCTGGAATATCCTGTAAACCGTGGTGTAGGTCAGGCGCTCAACCGTCTGGATGACCGAGGGATAAAAATCGGCCTTGATCACCTGGCCGTTCCTGTCTATCTCCATGACGGCCGAGACCGTGAGCCTGGGCACCCTGGGCCGCAGGCTGCACAGGCCGTTGGACAGCTTATCCGGCAGCATGGGCAGGGTCAGGTCGGGGAAATAGACGCTGGTGCCGCGCAGGTAAGCCTCGCGGTCAAGAGCCGAACCCGGTTTAACATAGTGGGAAACGTCGGCGATATGGACTCCCAGCAGGTAGTTGCCCCCGGCCAGTTTTCTGATGCTGACCGCGTCATCGAAGTCCTGGGCTTTTTCTCCGTCTATGGTCACCGTGGTCCAGTTGCGGAGGTCAACCCTGTCCTCAAAGTCCTGCGGTCCGGGTTGCTCGGGCAGCGTGGCCGCCTCGGCCAGGGCCTGATCCGAAAATTCTTTTGGCAGGTTGTGCTGGTTGATGACCACCTGCAGGTCCACTCCCGGCTCGTCCTGGTAGCCGAGAACCCGTTGCAGTTCCAGGGAAGTCCGGTTTATTTCCACAATCTGGCCCGGGCGGGGTTTTTTCCGGCCTTTGATTTTTATGGATACCGGTTCTTCGAACAGGGTATCCATCGGGAGCACGAATGGCTGATAATTTATTTCCAGGAAGAGCCCGTAGAGTGAGCTCCGTCCCTTCTTGATTATTCTCATGATGCGACCTTCCGGTTTGCCGGCCAATCCCTTTTCCCTGACCACCACTTCCACCAGGTCTCCCGTCACCGCTCCCGCGGTTTGATGGGGAGGGATGAAGATGTCCCTGGTGCCCTGCTCCGGGTCTTCCGGGGTGACAAAACCGAACCCCCGCGGGTTCAGGGAAAAAATACCCCTGAAGGTGGTGACCGGATGGATCTGGCCAACCCTGTCACCCATTATTTTCAACAACCCTTTCTTTTCCAGGTGCCTCAGGGTTGCCGGCAATTTTCTTCTCTCCTGTTTGTTCAGGTTTAGGGCTCCAATCAGCCGGTTAAAGCTGACGGGTTTTTTATTCTTTTTAATAAAATCGATTATTCTGTTTTCCATGAAATATTCCTTTTTTCTAACTTTCTAATTTTCCTTGTTAATATTCTTTTGTTAATAATAAAAGAGCGCCAGGCGGGGCAACCTTAATTGCTGTCGCCTTTCCCTGGCCACTCTGGTCTGTCTTATCTCTTCCAGCTGGCTGTCGGTTCGACCGGGATAATCCTGGCGGGCTGCGGCCAGGCTCTGCTGCTTTTCTGGCTCAGGGGTTAAATCCCAGAGGGCCCGGTCGAGTTCCTCATCCAGGGCCTCTAACCTCGCTTCCTCGGGAGGGTTGGCCAGCAGGGCGGCCCTGGCTTCTTCCAGGATCCGGCGGACCTCGGACAATTCGGGAGGCAGGGTTTCCAGGCAGGAGTGGACTTCCTGGAGAACCCGGGCTGCTTTTCCGGCCGGGTCCTGAGCAAGAGGAGCCTGCTGCCCAACCAGCCTTTCCTGTCGCTGGGCATAGGCCTTGAGAATTTCCTTCTCGCACTGGCTCAGAGAATAGATGTTCTTTTTTCTCCTGCCGGCCAGGCGGCGGGCGAAGGCCCGGTCAATACCCTCGATGATAACCTCCAGGGGCAGGCCTAATTTTTCCCACTCGGAAATCAGCTCCAGGTCGCGGGGCGGAATAAAAAAGATGGCCGGCTGGTGCTTCAGGAAGGCCCGGGCAATTTTTTGATAATAGTCTTGTCGCCTGGACAAGTCTTCACTCATCTTCCAACCTTTTCGACTGTCCGGTTCTTTTCATAAATCAGTCGCAGACCCTGGAGTACCAGGTCCGGTTCGCAGTGGGCGATTTCGGGAATCTCTGAAGCCACCAGGCCGGCCAGCCCACCGGTGGCGACCACCGTCGGCCGGGTCCCCAGCTCGGTTGAAATCTGGTCGATTATGTTCCTGACCAGGCCGACATAACCGAAAAACAGGCCGGACTGCATGCTGCTGACGGTTGTCCGGCCTATGGCTGATTTGGGCCTTCGGACCTCGATCCGGGGCAGCCTGGCCGTCCGCAGGTACAGGGCTTCGGCTGAAATCTCTATCCCCGGGGCTATGGCGCCGCCCAGGTACTCTCCCCTGGCCGAGATGACATCAAAGGTGGTGGCGGTGCCGAAGTCCACCACCAGGCAGGGGCCGCCGTATTTTTCGTAAGCGGCGCAGGCCACCACGATCCGGTCAGAACCCACCTCGGCCGGGTTTTCATAAAGAATCGGCACCCCGGTCTTGATTCCCGGCCCGACCACCAGCGGTTTGACCTGGAAGAATTTTTCACAGGCGGACTGAATAACCGGGGTAAGGGGCGGAACCACCGAAGAAATTATGGCCCCCTTGATCTTCTGGACCGCAAATTTCCCGTGTTCGAGCAGGTTTCTCAGCATGATCCCGTACTCGTCAGCCGTCTTTTCCCGGTCACTCTTTATTTTCCAGTCGGCCAGAAGCTTCTTGCCCTGGAAAAGGCCCACCCCGGTGGTGGTATTCCCGATGTCGAACACTATCAACATTTTTTTTCTCCTGCTGTTGGTTTATGAAAAAACCCTGATTATCTCCGAGGCATAGAAAGTCCTGCTCTCAGAACCCAGCCTGAGTTTAAGGCCACCCTTCTCATCCAGACCGATAAACTGTCCGGCCAGTTCACCTTCCCCCGTGCGCAGCAGAAGCCTTTGACCGGGGTGGAAGGATAATCTTTCCAGGTAGCTTTCTAAGAGGAAGTCTTTCTGCCCTTTTTCAATAGCATTATACCAGACTTTAAGCCTTGAACCAAGATGCTCCAGGAGTTCCATTGCTTTCCAGTTTTTCCCGGTAATGATGAACAGGGAGGTGGCCTGCCCGGAAAGTTCCCTGGGGAAATCGGCCGGGCGGTGGTTGAGGTTGATACCGATTCCGGCCACGGTCCAGGAATTTTTCCCGGCGGAGCTACCTCCCTCGCAGAGAATCCCGCCCAGCTTCTGCCCGCGAACGACCAGGTCATTGGGCCATTTTAGGCTGACCCTGACCCCGGATAGCCTCTGGATGGCCTCGGCCGCGGCCAGGCCGACCGCAGCCGGGAGGAGGTTGAGGCTGCGGGGTGATGGCCTCAGGATGAAGGAAACATACAGGCCCCGGTTCGGGGCCGAGTGCCAGCTCCGGCCCTTGGTCCCCCTTCCCGCCAGTTGCTCCTCGGCCATGACGGCGGTTCCTTCCGGAAAATTCAGGCTGGCCAGCCGCCGGGCAATGTCCATGGTGGAAAATACCAGGGAAAATATGAACAGAGGCTGGCCGGGGATAAAATTATTTAAACGAACTGACATCTTATTTATGCGGTGAGGCTTCTGACTTAATGAAGCTCCCGCCGGCTCTTTTCCAGTGCCGTCCGTTTCAAACGCAGTTCATCCAGCCTTTGCCGGTGCTCTTCGACCACAGCCGCCGGGGCCTTGGCCACGAAGTCCGGGTTGTTGAGGCGGACTTCCAGCCGGTCAATATCTTCTTGTATTTTTCCCAATTCTTTTTCCAGCCTCTCTTTTTCCTGTTCCAGGTCGATGGCCCGAGCCACCAGCAGGCCGATTTCAGTCGTCCCGGCCAGGCCTTTGAGCAGCTTCTTATCCTGGGGCAGGGCTTCCACGTACTCAATGTTCTCCACCCCGGCCAGGAGCCTGATGGCGGCCTGGTAAGGTTCGGCTACCGACCGGCTGTGCTCCCCGCCGGCCAGCCAGAGGTTGACCTTGTCTTTGACCGGGACCCGGTTTTCGGCCCGAATGGTGCGGACCTCGGAGATGACCTCCTGCAGGAATTTCATGGTGGCCTCGGCCTCGTCATCCAGCCAGGTGGCCGGGAATTCCGGCCATTCGGCCTCCAGCAGCGAGCGTCCGGTGCCCGGCAGGTGGTGCCAGATTTCTTCGGTGATGTAGGGCATGAACGGATGCAGCAGGCGCAGTATTTTTTCCAGGGTATCTTCCATCACCGCCCGGGTGTTCCTATTGCCTTCCCTTAGCTCGGGTTTTATGAATTCCAGGTACCAGTCGCAGAACTCGTGCCAGATGAAGTGGTAGATGGTCTCCGAGGCTTCATAGAATTTGTATTCCCGGAGCGATTCGTCAAGCTGCCGGCCAACCCGGGCCAGCCGGCTCCTGATCCAGCGGTTGGGCAGGCTGAGCTTAGCCGGGTCCGGGGTCAGGGCTTCCTCGTCCAGGTTCATCAGGACAAAACGCGAGGCGTTCCAGATCTTGTTGGCAAAGGCCCGGTAACCGGCCATGCGCTCTTCGGACAGGGCGATATCCATTCCCGGAACGGCCAGTGAAGACAGGGTGAAGCGCAGGGCATCCGTTCCGTACTTTTCTATCATTTCCAGGGGGTCGATGATGTTGCCCTCGGATTTGCTCATCTTGCGTCTTTTCATGTCCCGGACCAGGCCGTTGATGAAGACTTCCCGGAAGGGGATGTCCTTCATGAATTTCAGGCCCATCATGATCATCCGGGCCACCCAGAAAAAGATGATGTCAAAACCGGTGGCCATCAGGTCGGTGGGATAGAAGACTTTCAGGTCTTCGGTCTGCTCCGGCCAGCCCAGGGTGGCGAAGGGCCAGAGGGCCGAGGAGAACCAGGTGTCCAGGACATCCTCGTCCTGCCTGACCGGGCCGCCGCATTTTTCGCAGGCCGCCGGCTCCTCCATTTCCACCATCAGGTGCTGGCAGTTCTGGCAGTAATAGGCCGGGATGCGGTGCCCCCACCACAGCTGCCGGGAGATGCACCAGTCGTGTATCTTGTACATCCACTCGAAGTAGGTCCTGGTCCAGTTTTCCGGGATGAAGACGATTTTCTTTTCTTCAACCACCCTGATGGCTTCCCGGGCCAGGGGCTCAATTTTCACGAACCATTGCCAGGAAAGGTGGGGCTCGATCACCGTCTTGCAGCGGTAGCAGTGGCCGACGGCGTGGGTGTAATCCTCGGTCCTGACCAGCAGGCCCAGTTCTTTCAGTTTTTCCACCACCTTATGGCGGCAGGCAAATCGGTCCAGGCCCTGGAAATCTTTTCCGGCCGCCTCGGTCATCCGGCCACTGCCGTCGATTACTATCACCTGTTCCAGGCCATGCTTCTTGCCCAGCTCGAAGTCGACCGGGTCGTGAGCCGGAGTAACCTTGACCGCCCCGGTCCCGAAATCTTTTTCCACCCGCTCGTCGGTGATAACCGGGATCAGCCGGTTCTGGAGCGGCAGCAGGACCTTTTTACCGTGGTACTTCAGGTACCTTTCGTCTTCTGGATGGACGGCCACGGCCGTGTCGCCCAGCATGGTTTCCGGCCGGGTGGTGGCCACCACTATCCCGTCGTCGCTTCCCGGGATCGGGTACTTGATGTACCAGAGCTTGCCCTGGAGTTCCCGGTGTTCAATTTCTATGTCGGACAGAACGGTCTGGCAGCGCGGGCAGCGGTTGACCAGGTAGTAATCGCGGTAAATCAAGCCTTCCCGGTACAGGGAGACAAAAACGTACTTGACCGCCCGGGAAAAACCCTCATCCATGGTGAAACGTTCCCGGGACCAGTCCAGGGAACAGCCCAGTCGCTTGAGCTGGTCGATGATGACCCCGCCGTACTTTTTCTTCCATTCCCAGGCCACCTTCAGGAATTCCTCGCGCCCGATCTTATCCCGGCTGAGACCCTTCTCGGCCAGGCTCTGTTCAATCACGTTGTGCACGGCGATCGAGGCGTGGTCGGTGCCCGGAAGCCACATGGTGTTGTAGCCCTGCATCCGCTTCCAGCGGACGATGATGTCGGGCAGGGTGAAGCACAGGGCGTGTCCCATGTGCAGGACCCCGGTGACGTTGGGCGGGGGCAGAACCATCGAGAATTTAGGCCGGGGGGAGTGAACGTCGGCCACGAATAATTTTTCATCCAGCCAGAACCTGGACCACCGGTCTTCCACCGGCTTGGGGTCGTAGGCTTTCTCCAGCAGTTTCTTCTGTCTCATGTTTCTATCAACCTTTTATTGAATTCAGCGGCCGCTTTCCTGGCCGCCCCCGGGTTCCCTCGACTTGGGCTCGGCCCGGTTGGTCGCCTGGAGGCTGGCCCTTAACCTTTTTTCCAGTTCCCGCTCGGCCTCCAGAACTTCCTGCTGAACCAGGTGACGCAATTCCCTGAGAAGGGCCGGGTTGACCGGGCTGCCGGCGGTCGGCGTTTCTTTGACCGGGCTGTCCGGCAGTTCTTCCGGCAGGGTATCGGGAACTCGCCTTTTCTCCACTGCCTCCCGGACGGCCTCGGCCAGGCTCTCGGAATAAAATGGCTTCAGGAAGACCTTTTCCGGCTTGAGCCATTCCCGGCAGTCTCGCGGCAGCGGCTCGAAGGTGCTGGCCAGCAGAAAGACCGGGACCCGGTTCCCGGCCGCCAGCCTGGCCTGTAGCGGCAGCAGGCTATCGGTCGCTTCCAGGAGAGAGGACCCGATAATCAGGGCCTCCGGATTAACTGTTTCCAGAAGCTGGTTCAGCTCGTCGAGGTTGCCGGCCAGGTGCAGCCTGAAGGTGTCATCAGGAAAAATAGACTGGCAGAGCCGGCGGATGGCCGGGCTGCTGTCGGCGACTATCAGGTTGTAGGCCACCTTGAACCTCGATTCTCAGGCTGTAAACCTTCTGAAAACAGATAATTTAATCTACATTTTTAGGCTTTTTCTGTCAATCAGGGCGGATTAATATTCGACCAGAACCGAGCCCGGGCCAAACAACTCTTCCATTCTCTCGATGAATTCTTCCGAAGGCCTGACGCTCTGGGCTTCGGCCGATTGTACCAGGCAGCAGGTGGAGCTGTTTTCCAGTTGCAGGTAAAGCGGGCAATCGCCGGGGAAAGAATCCAGGATGCTCTTCATCCGCAGGATACAGTCTTCATCGAGAGAATCCAGCTGGACCCTGATGATGGTCTTCCGGGCCAGCTTTTCCAGGGCTTCGGTGAGCGGCATTATCTGAGAGGCAAGAATTTTCCTGGCTTCAAAATTGTCGGTGGCCATCCTTCCCTTCAACCAGATGAGCTGTCCTTCCTTGAGATAGGGATTGAACTTGTTATAAGCTTCGGGAAAAACTGTTACGTCCACCTGCCCGCTCAGGTCCTCCAGGACAAAGGAGGCCATCCGTTCTTCTTTCCTGGTCTTGAGCAGTTTGACCGAGATGATTATTCCGCACAGCCTGACCTCCCGGTCGAAATCTTCTTCCGGGTCCAGGGCTTCGACCGAGTGGCTGACCAGGTTGGCCAGCCGTTTCCGGTAGCGGGCCAGGGGATGACTGGAGAGGTAGGTTCCCAGGACCTCTTTCTCATAGGTCAGAAGTGTTTCTTCATTCCACTCGTTCAGGGCCAGGACCTCGGGCGGGAAGTCGGGACGGCGAACGCATTCATCGCCAAAAAGGGAAATGGACTTTTCCTCGCGGGCCTTTTGTCTCTGGTGCCCGTATTCAATCAGGACGTCAATCAACTGGAAAAGCTGGGACCTCTTCCAGCCCAGGGAATCCAGGGCCCCGGCCTTGACCAGGCTTTCCAGGGCCTTGCGGTTAAGGATTCGGGAGTCGTAATCATCGAAAAGGTCAAACAGGTTCTTAAAACCGCCCTTTTTCTCCCTGAGGGCGATCAGTTCCTGGATGGTATTCTCGCCCACGTTCTTGATGGCCGCGAGGCCTATCCTGATCTGCTGGCCTTCGACCGAGAAGTGGTAAGAGCTTCGGTTGATGTCCGGGGGCAGGATGGGGATGCCCAGCTCGCGGCATTCGTTGAGGTACTTGACCATCTGGGAGGTGTCGCCCTTTTCGGCTTCCGAGGTCAGCAGGGCGGCCAGGAAGTGAACCGGGTAATGGGCCTTGAGGTAAGCGGTCTGGTAGGCCAGGTAGGCGTAGGCAGCGCTGTGGGACTTGTTGAAACCGTACTCGGCGAACTGCACGATCTGGTCAAAAATCTTTTCCGCCCTGGACTGGTGGATACCGTTCTTCTTGCAGCCCTGGATGAATTTTTCCCGCTGGGCCTTCATCATTTCCTTTATTTTTTTGCCCATGGCCTTGCGCAGCAGGTCGGCCTCGGCCATGGTGAATCCGGCCAGGACGGTGGCCAGCCGCATCACCTGTTCCTGGTAGACGATGATGCCTCTGGTCTCTTTAAGGATGGGCTCCAGCTGGGGGACCTCGTAGGACACCTTTTCCGGGTGGTGCTTGCGCTGGACAAACTCGGCGGTCATGCCGCTTTTCAGCGGGCCCGGCCGGTAGAGGGCGTTCAGGGCGATCAGGTCGCGGAATTCTTCCGGCTTGAAGTTTCGCAGCAGGTCCTTCATCCCATAGCTTTCAAACTGGAAGACCCCGTTGGTCCGGCCCTGCTTGAAGACCTCGAAGGTGGCCGGGTCATCCAGGGGTATCTTATCCAGGTCCGGCTTCTGGCCGGTGTCTTTTTCTATGAGGTCCAGGGCGTCGGTGATGACCGTCAGGTTGCGCAGGCCCAGGATGTCCATCTTGAGCAGGCCGATGGCCTCGATGTCGCCCATGGGGAACTGGGTGGTGATTTCACCCTTGTTTGATTGGTAGAGCGGGATGAATTCCACCAGCGGCCGGGGAGTGATGACGATGCCGGCAGCATGAATGGAAGGGTGCCGGACCTGCCCCTCGAGCTTGCGGGCTATGTCCAGCAGGCGGGCGATCCTTTCGTTCTTCTGGTATAAGTCCTTGAGTTCGGGCACGCTCTTGAGTGCCCCTTCTATGCTGGCGTCCGGTCCCTGGGCCGGGATGAGCTTGGCCACCCGGTCCACTTCGTTCAGGGGGATTTCCATCACCCGGCCGGCATCCCTGATGGCCTGGCGGGCGGCCATCGTTCCGAAGGTGATGATCTGGCAGACGTTTTCCTGCCCGTATTTCTCGGTTACGTAATCAATTACTTCCTGGCGGCGGCGGCCGCAGAAGTCGATGTCGATGTCGGGCAGGCTGATTCTCTCGGGGTTGAGGAAGCGCTCGAACAGCAGGTCGTACTCTATGGGGTCAATCTGGGTGATGCCCAGGCAGTAGGCGATGAGGCTGCCGGCAGCCGAACCGCGTCCCGGCCCGACCGGTATGCCCTTCTTCCGGGCAGCGCTGATCAGGTCCCAGACCACCAGGAAGTAGCCCTCAAACCCCATCTGCTCGATGAGCTTGATTTCCCGGTCCAGGCGGAGCTGGTATTCTTCCAGCGTATGCGGGTTGACTCCCCGGTTGATCTTTTCCTGGATGCCGGGCAGTCGTTGCTCGAAGCCCCGGCGCACCACCTCTTCAAAGTAATCGCGCAGGTTCTGCTGGCCGGGGGCCTGGAAGTTGGGCAGGAAGTGCCCGGTCAGCGGGAACTCGAAGTTGCAGCGGGCGGCCAGGTGCCGGGTGTTGCTCAGGGCTTCGGGGTAATCGGCAAACAGTTCCCGCATCTCTTCGGTGGACTTGAGATAAAACTGGTCGCTGGAGAAATGCATCCGGTCGGTGTCGGAGAGTTTTTTGCCGGTCTGGATGCACAGCAGGACATCCTGGATCTGGGCATCTTCCTTCCTGAGGAAATGAACGTCGTTGGTGGCCACCAGGGGCAGGCCGAGTTTTTTGGAAAGGGCCACGATCCCGGGAATTATTTTCTTCTGCTCGGGCAGGCCGTGGTCCTGGAGTTCCAGGTAGAAGTTTTCTTCCCCGAAGATTTCCAGGTATTCCCGGGCGACCTGTTCGGCCCGGTCTTCCATGTCCTTGACGAGGTAGTCGTTGACCTCGCCCTTCAGGCAGCTGGACAGGGCGATCAGGCCGGCCGAGCACTCTCTGAGGATTTCTTTGTCTATGCGGGGCCGGTAGTAGAAGCCTTCAAGGTAAGCCGAGGTCAGCAGCCGGCACAGGTTGCGGTAGCCCTTTTCATCTTTAACCAGGAGAAGCAGGTGGTAGTTATTGGTTTCATCTCCATTGCCCGGCTTCTTGTCGAACCTGGACCGGGGAGCCACGTAGACTTCGCAGCCGATGATTGGCTTGAGGCCCTGTTTCTTGGCGGCCTTGAAAAACTCAACCGCTCCAAAAATGTTCCCGTGGTCGGTCAGGGCCACGGCCGGCATGTTGTATTTCTGGACCGTCTCCACCAGGTCGGTGAGACGCAGACAGCCATCGAGGATGCTGTACTCGCTGTGAACGTGGAGGTGAATGAAAGCATTATCCATGATAACAACCCTTCCCGAGCAGCCGGAAGCTGGCTATTCCCATTCGATGGTTCCGGGTGGTTTGGAAGTGATATCGTAAACCACCCGGTTAACTCCGTCAACCTCGTTGACGATCCTGGTCGAGATTCTCTTGAGCAGCTGGGGCGAGGCCTGGTACCAGTTGGCGGTCATGCCGTCCGAACTCTGGACCAGGCGGATGGCCACCACCTGCTGGTAGGTCCTCTGGTCGCCCATCACCCCGACCGAGCGCACCGGAAGAAGAACGGCAAAAGCCTGCCATAACTTATTGTAAATTTTAGCTTTGCGGACTTCTTCGAGCAGGATGGCGTCGGCTTCCCTGACGATCCTCAGGTTTTCCCGGCTGACTTCTCCGACGATGCGCACGGCCAGCCCGGGACCCGGGAAAGGATGCTGCTGGATGAACTCGCGGCTTACGCCGAGTTCCAAGGCCAGGGCCCGCACCTCGTCTTTGAACAGTTCGCGCAGGGGTTCAACCAGCTTGAAGTCAAATTTCTCCGGCAGCCCGCCGACGTTGTGGTGCGATTTAATCGTGTGAGAGGGTCCTTTCACCGAAGTGCTTTCGATGACGTCGGGATAGATGGTGCCCTGGGCCAGGAATTTTACCTGGCCGAGTTTACGGGCTTGCTCTTCGAATATTTCTATAAAAACCTGCCCGATTATCTTGCGTTTCTTCTCCGGTGAAGTGACTCCTTTCAACCTTTCCAGAAAGATATCCTCAGCCTGAATACCGACTACCTGAAGGGAGAATTTTTTCCTGAAGACATCGAGGAGAGCCTCGTACTCGCCCTTCCGTAGCAGGCCATTATTGACGAACACGCAGTGGAGCTGCCGGCCGACCGCTTTCTGGATGATCAGGGAAGCTACCAGGGAGTCTATGCCGCCGCTCAACCCGCAGATGACCTTCTCCTTACCGACCAGCTGTCTGATTTCTCTGACCTTGTCCTGGATGAAAGAGCTCATATTCCAGTCGGCCTTAAGGCCGGCCAGGCGGAAGAGAAAGTTGGCCAGGATCTTCTTGCCTTCCTGGGTGTGGGCCACTTCCGGGTGGAATTGAACGCCATAAATCTGGCGTTCCCTGTTTTCGATTGCCGCGGCTTTGGAGTTGGCCGTCCTGGCGGTCACGGTAAACCCGACCGGAATGGCTTCCAGCCGGTCGCCGTGGCTCATCCAGACCTGGGTTTTTTCCTTGAGGCCATGGAGAAGACCTGATCTATCAATGATATGCAGGGCAGCAAACCCGTATTCGCGCTCCGGTGCCTTCTGCACCTGTCCGCCCAGGTGATGGGCAATGAGCTGAAGCCCATAGCAGATGCCGAGGATCGGAATTCCGAGGTTAAAGATTTCCGGGTCGGGGTGGGGGGAATCCGGTTCGTAAACGCTCTGCGGGCCTCCGGAGAAGATTATGGCTCCAGGGTCAAGAGCTTTAATTTTTCTCAGCGGGATGTTGAAAGGATGGATTTCTGAATACACTCCGAGCTCGCGCACCTTCCGGGCGATGAGCTGGGTATACTGCGACCCGAAATCAAGGATGAGGGCTTTTTTCATAGACAGATTTTAGCAGACGACTGTTGGTGTTTCAACGCCGGGAAACTAGATTAAGAACTATAACTTGTGATCTTCGCCGATAGTAGAAGCCTGGTATGGACAACGCGTTTATAGTGTAATGGTACTCTGAATAATGCCTATCATTCAGAATTCTGTGTTCTTATTGAGTATGAAGACTTCGGGCGGTTTCAGGTTTCTATTTCCAGCTTTTCCAGGCAAAGGTCGCGGCCGCTTATAAGTTCCACTTCTTTGGAACCGCAGAAGGGACAGGCATAGGAAAAATCGGGGGAGGAAATATCCCCGGTCTTAATTTCTTGTCCGCAGCCGTGACATTTAAATTTTACTCTGGTTACTTTTATTTCCAGCCTGGCTTTGTCGGCAATGGTGCCTTTTTTATAACTGTGGAAGGCTGTTCGAAACAGCTCCGGCACCACCCCGGAAAGCTCCCCGATCAGAACCCGGACCTTAGTGACTCTTTTAGCGCCGACCTGACGGGACTGCTCCTCGATTATGGTGAATAAATCGGCCACAATGGACAGCTCATGCATTTTTTGTTCGCAGCTCCTGAAGTTTCTTTTCCAGGTACTGGCACAGGGGCTCGATTCCTTCGCCGGTTATAGCCGAGGTGCGGAAAACTTCAAGCTTCGGGTTAATTTCCAGGGCTTCGGCCGTTACCCGGTCGGCATCAAACGGAAGGTAAGGCAGGAGGTCAGCCTTGGTGATGACAAAAACCTGGGAGGTGATAAAAGCTTCCGGGTATTTCCTGGGCTTATCATCTCCTTCCGGCACGGACAGAAGGACAAACCGCAGGCTCTCTCCCAGGTCAAAGCTGGCCGGACAGACCAGGTTACCCACGTTCTCGATGAACAGAAAATCCAGGTCCGCCGGGATCCGGTCAAAAATCTGGGCCAGCATTTTGGCTTCCAGGTGACAGGCGCCGTGGGTGATAATCTGCCAGGCCGGAAGACCGATTTTCCTTATCCTCTCTGCGTCCCTTTCTGTTTCTATGTCACCTTCAATAACGCCCACTTTATAACGGTCCTTGAGCCGTAGCCCGATTTTTTCCAGCAGGGTGGTCTTGCCGGAGCCGGGCGAGCTCAGCAGGTTGATGGCCAGGATGCCCTTTTCTTCCAGCTTTTTGCGGATGGAGGAGGCAATTTTCTTGTTGGAGCCGAGGATGTCCTCAAGCACCAGGACTTCTTTTTTTCTCTTTTCCATGTCTGTTTCTCTTTGATTTAAGTCTGCGTGGTTTATTCATTATAGCAGAGGAGCGCGGCCCGGCGGCGCACTTTAATTTTTTCATCAGGAACTCCAAGGCCGCTTCCAGGTTGTCTCTGGCGGCCGGGCTCAGTCCTTCTCCCACCTCGAACTCGTAGCCCCTGATGGCCAGGGTCATGATATCAGGCGTTTTTTTATATAGCTCCTGGCAGAGATAAGCCACGGCCTCGGGCGACAGCGAATGGCTGGTAAAGCTAAAGTCCTTGACGGGTTTTATCTGCTTGAATAAGAAAGGCTGTGATCCAGTTTTAAGGGCATCGACGATGATAACCTTTTCATGCTCAGCGAAGAGCAGGGAATCTTCCACCTGGAGCTGGTAGTCGGCTTCCAGGCTCAGCCAGGGCAGACCCCGTTTTTCAAGCTCGGAGATAAAAGCCGGGCCCAGGCCGTCGTCCCGTCTCCCTGGATTGCCGATGCCATAAACCAGGATTTTCTTTCTTACCGCGGTTTTCGTGGTTATTTCCTCTTCCGGTCGACGAGCTGGCCTTCAGAATCATACAACTCGACTTCAAGCGGCATCTGGCCCAGGGCGTGGGTGGCGCAGCTCAGGCAGGGGTCATAGGCCCGGATGGCCACTTCCACCCGGTTGAGCATGCCCTCGGTTATCTCCGGCTTTTCTGAGATGTACTCTTCGGCCACCAGCCGGACCGCTTCGTTGTAGGCCTGGTTATTATTCGTGGTGGAGATAATCAGGTTGGCCATGGTCACCTG
>JABLWX010000093.1 GCA_013178315.1 Candidatus Aminicenantota bacterium | reverse complement strand
CAGAGGCACGTACTCCAGGACATTCCTGGAACTCAGGCGCTGGGCCAGCCTCACGGCCATGTCCCGTTCGGGATAGATGACCTCGGTAGCCCCGATGGCCTCCAGGATCTTGCCGTGGTCCGGGCTAAGAGCCTTGGCCAGGATACGGTTGACACCGAGTTCATGAAGATAGAGGACCGTCAGAATCGACGGCTCCATCTCCGGACCCAGGCTGACCACCGCCACGTCCATGTCCTGAACGCCCAGGGCCTGCAGGCTTTCCTTGTCGGCCGAGTCCATCCAGACCGCCTGGCTGGAAAAATCCTTGGCCTCTTCGACCTTATCCTTATCTTTGTCTATGACCAGAACTTCGTGCCCTTTCTCATACAGGGTCCTGGCCAGGTAACTGCCAAAGCTTCCAAGACCGATAACAGCAAATCTCATTTTATTACTCCTGGATAAAGCCCGTTCTTGCGGATATTTTAGCCCACCATGATGCTTTCTTCAATAAACTGGTAATGACCGGCAGGCTTAACCCGGCTGAAGGCATAGAGCATGGTCAGGGGACCGATCCGGCCAAGGTACATGGTGATCACCACAATCAGCTTATTCAGGGGGTGAAGGTTCGGGGTGATACCCAGGGACAGGCCTACCGTGCCGAAGGCCGAAACCACTTCAAACAGGGCTTCTTTCAAGGCCAGCTGTGGTTGAATGATGAGCAGGGACAGCGTCGAAGCAAAAACCAGAGACATGGCCAGCGAAACCAGGGTGTAGGCCTTGATGATGTCCTCGTTTTTTACGGCCCTGGAGAAAATCTGGGGGACTTCATGGCCGTGGATGCGTGACCGCAGGAAAGCGAAGATCACGCCGAAGGTGGTGGTCTTGACACCGCCGCCGGTACCACCGGGAGAGGCCCCGATAAACATGATAAAAATCAACAGGAGAACCGAGGCCGCGGACAGGCTGCTCATGTCCACGGTGTTAAAGCCGGCCGTGCGGGCCGAAACCACCTGAAAAACCGCAGCCAGGATCTTTTCTTTGAGAGGCAGGCTGGAAAAACCACGGTCGAATTCCATGAGGAACAGGAGAATGGCCCCGGCCAGTATGATTCCCAGGGTGATGGCGGCCACAAACTTGGTATGGAGCGAAAACTTAACCCTTTCATTATGAAGGCTGCTTCTGAGGGCCAGCTTTACTTCCTGCAGGACAAAGAAACCAAGACCTCCAAAAATAATCAGGAAGATCACGACCAGGTTGACCAGGGTATCTCCGCGAAAGGCCACCAGGTTATCGGAAAAGAGCGAAAAGCCGGCGTTGCAGAAAGCCGAAACAGAATGAAAAACTGAAAGGGCCAGGGCCCGGGACCAGGAACCAAGCCCTGAGAACTTCAACATGAGGAGGGAGGCTCCAATCAGCTCGAAACCGAAGGTGAACAGGAAAACATCCCGCAGCAACGACCGGAAATCTGAAATGGCCGCCGGGCGGAAGGAACCTTCGACCACCAGCTTGTCGGACAGGCTGACCCTTCTTCCGGCGGTCATCAGGATGAAGCTGGAAAAAGTCATGATCCCCAAGCCACCGAGCTGGATCAGGACCAATATGATTCCGAGCCCTAAAGGACTGAAGAAATTCGGGGTATCGACCACGATCAGCCCGGTAACACAGATGGCCGAGGTGGAAGTGAAGAGGGCATCTATCAGAGGAATCCTCCCGGCCCGGGTGGAAAAAGGCAGGGAGAGAATGATGGTCCCGGCGATTATGGCCGCCAGGAAGCTCAGGGCCAACAACCGGGGCGGATGCACCAGCTTTTTCTTAAAATTATTCAATTTGCCCTCTTATAAGTCCATAATTAAACCGCTTTAAAGCCCGCCAGTCAAGTGTGCCCCTTTTTCCTCCATCCGGGGCGAGATTAAGCCTTGACACGCGGACTGTCCGACCGGCCGGCCTGACCCTGTCTGATTGACATACCCCGTTCCGTATGTTAACTTGAAAAAGTTATGAACGTTTTCAGTCTGATATCGCAAGCCACCATAGTCGTCAAGCTTATACTCCTCATACTGGTCATTTTCTCTGTTTTTTCCTGGGCCATAATCATCTACAAAAGGCGGAGTATAAGGGCAGCCGAGGCCGCTTCACAGAATTTCCTGGAAGTCTTCCGGCGCAGCAAATCCCTCAATGAAGTCAACGAAGCAGCCCGCAAGTACAAGAACAGCCCCCTGGCCAGCCTGTTCCAGGCTGGCTTCAAGGAACTGGTACACCTGACCAGGTCCAACCCCCAGCCCCAGGGGTCCATCAACGGGGAGAAGCTGGAAAGCATCAACCGCTCGCTGCTCAGGGCCTCCAACGCCGAAATCAACCGGCTGGAGAAAATGATGAGTTTCCTGGCCACCTGCGGCAGTGTCACCCCCTTCATCGGCCTTCTCGGCACCGTCTGGGGTATCATGGACTCCTTTCACAAAATTGGAGTGGTCCGGTCGGCCAGCCTGGTCACGGTGGCTCCCGGCATCGCCGAGGCCCTGATCGCCACCGCCGTGGGTCTGTTCGCAGCCATCCCGGCAGTCATTGCCTACAATTATTTCCTGGGCCGCATCAAGGAAATGATATCCATGATGGACGATTTCAGTCTTGAATTCTTAAACATCATAGAAAGGGCTTATGGCGGTTAATCTCAACCCGGCTCCGGCCTCCGGCGGCCGGAGGCGCCTGGGTACATCCATGTCGGAAATCAACGTCACCCCCCTGGTTGACGTCATGCTGGTGCTGCTGATCATATTCATGGTGACCGCGCCCATGATGCAATCCGGCATCGGCATCAACCTGCCCCAGGCCGAAACCGAATCGGCCCCGGCCGAAGAGGGCCTGACCCTGACCATCACCGCCGATGGTTACATCCACCTCGGAGAATCGGTGATCAACGTCAACCTGCTGGAAAGGCGCCTCCAGGAATACTTCTACAACAAGACCAAGAAAATAATCTACATCCGGGCTGACCGCAACCTGAATTACGGCCAGCTCATCCAGATTCTGGACATCGTCAAGAAATCAGGGATTGAAATAGTCGGCCTGGTTACCGAACCGCTGGAAAAACCGCCAGCCAGGAAACGGACCAGCTGATGAAACCATCCCTCACCATGAGCAGTTCTTTCAAGAGAGCTGTCATCCTATCGGTCTTCTTTCATATAGTCCTGTTTGCCCTGATTGGCCTTTCCAATCAGCTGGCCGGACCCAAGAAAAGCGGAATGGTTCATTATGTCAACCTGAATTTTGTCGGCCTGCCTGGAGGAGGCGGGGGCGGCGGTGGAGGCAGCGGCCCCGGACCCGGCGGCGGGAAACCGGCTCAACCGGCTTCGCCCGCCCAGAAGGAAACCATGAAAGAACTGACGGTTCCCCAGAAAACCCTGGCCAGCAGCGAATCCTCACTGCGGCACCCGGTCGAAAAAGCCAGGCCAGCCAGTAAGAAACCGGCCCCGGCCAAGAAGACTGAAATTTCCGCCCCCCAACCCGGTACCCGAACGGCGGAAGCCAGCGGCTCAGAAACCGGCGGCCAAGCAGGCGGGACGGGAACCGGAGGGGGCGGGGGCGGTTCCGGACTCAGGATCGGAGTTGGTGAAGGACCGGGGGGGTTCGGCGGCGGTTACGGCGACCCAATGGGGACCTCATCCTTCCCGTTCACTTACTATCTCCAGATCATAATAGACCGTGTTTCCTCCAACTGGTTCACCGCCACCAGCCATCTTGATTACAGCGGAGAATACCAGTCGGTGATATATTTTAAGATCCTGCGCAACGGGCAGGTCGCCGACCTGAAGATAGAACAGCCCTCGGAGCTTCCGGCCCTGGACCTGACGGCCAGGAGGGCGGTGGAGCTGGCCGCTCCTTTCCCGCCACTCCCGAGGGACTTTGAGAGCGACTACCTGGTCGTCCATCTTATTTTCGAGCGGAGCAAATGAAAAAATCAGCCACCTGGATCCTGTGTCTTTTCATCCTGATTGCCGGCGGATTGAGCCTGTTCTCCCAGCAGGAAATCGTCCTGACCATCAGGGAGGGCGTCCCGGCCATTTCTCTGGCCCTACCGCCATTTGTTTCTGAATCTTCATCGCCCGAAGCCCGGGAAGCGTCCGAGACCATCCACCGGGTTCTCGCCGATGACCTTCGCTACAGCCGGGTATTTTCCCTGGTCCCGCGGGAGCACCTGAACTACATCCGGCCCCTGAATCCTAAAGAAATATTTTTCAAGGACTGGGAATCCATCCAGGCCAGGATCCTGGTTGTGGGCGAGGTCAGCCAGTCCCAGAACCGGGTCATCTTCGAGGTTAAAATCTACGATGTAAAAAGCGAAAAAATGATCCTGGGCAAAAGATACCAGGCCGACCCGGGCGTCTTCCGGCTGGTGGCTCACCGGGTGGCCGACGAGCTGATGAAACTCTACGGGGAAAAGCCCTATTTCACCACCAAGATAGTTTTTGTCTCCAACCGCGACGGTAACGACGAGCTGTACATGATGGATTACGACGGGGCCAACCAGACCCGGCTGACATTCAATAAGTGGCGTGATTACATGCCGGCCTGGTCGCCCGACCAGCGGGCTATAGTCTTTACCTCCTACCGGGCCGGAAATCCAGACCTGTACATACTCCATCCCTACGAGGGCAAGCTGACGCCGGTCTCTACCAAGGGCACCAATTTTTCAGGGGCCTTTTCGCCCGACGGCAAGAAGCTGGCTTTCTGCTCCACCAGGGATGGCAATTCCGAAATCTACGTGGCCGAGGCTGACGGTAGCAACGCCCGGAGAATAACCTTTAACAGCGCCATAGATACCGCTCCCACCTGGTCGCCCACCGGCCGCGAAATTGCCTTCACCTCGGACCGGACAGGAACCCCGCAGATCTACATCATGGACGCCGAAGGGGGCAATGTCCGCAAGGTCAGTTTCGGCGGAAACTACCTGGATGCCCCGGCCTGGTCGCCCGACGGAGAAAGAATTGCCTTTGTCTCCCGGGTGGACAACTTCTTTGATATTTACATCCTGAACCTCAAGACCAATAAGATCACCAAGCTCACCGAGACCAGGGCCCGGAACGAATCCCCCAGCTGGTCTCCAGACGGACGCCACATCATTTTCTCTTCCAATATGTCGGGTAGTATTCAAGTCTATTCGGTGGATTATGACGCCAGCAACCTGCGCTGCCTGACCTCCCAGGGAGAGAACAAGCTGGCCAACTGGACCAATTAAGCCGGTTATTCTGTTGACAGCCTGAAATCTTCATTGTATAAATTGAGTGGCTCTGAGGTCTGACTTTCGAGACACCACCAGATGAGGAGGAGTTATGAAAAAATTTCTGGTTCTTTTTCTGACGGTAATACTGGTACTGTCCTTTGCCGCTTCCTGCAAAAAGAAGGCCAAGGAAGTCCCGCCCCCACCGCCACCGCAGGCCCAGGAACAGCCGAAGGTGGAAAAGGTTGAAGAACCGGCCATCAAGGAGCCGGTCCTGACCGAAGAAGAAATCTTCATGAAGAAAACCCTGGAAGAGCTCAACCAGGAAAAACCGCTGGCCATGATCCATTTCGACTATGACAAGTACAATATCAGGCCCGATGCCGTTCCGGTCCTGGAAGCCAACGCCAGCTGGCTGAAAAAATTCCCAACGGTTAAGATCCTGGTCGAAGGCCACTGCGATGAGAGAGGAACCGAGGAGTACAACCTGTCCCTGGGCGAGAAGAGAGCCAAGAGCACCATGGATTACCTGGTGAGCCTCGGAATTTCGGCTGACAGAATAAGAATCATATCCTATGGCAAAAGCCAGCCTCTGGACCCGGGCCATGATGAGACGGCCTGGGCCAAGAACAGGAGAGCCCAATTCCTGATCATCGGGAAATAAATTGTTAAAAAATTCTAAACTCTGTCTTTTTCTCGTCTGCAGCCTGGGCCTGGGGCTGAGCTTGCTGTCCCCGGCCGCCGGCCAGACCAAGAAGACTTACGAGCTGATGTATGAGGACATCCAGGCCCTCAAGCTGCAGGTGCAGGAACTCAGCACCCTGCTCAAGAAGAACCAGGCCGACCTGCAGGAACTAAAAGACCAGGTCAAGCTCCTGGGAGACCTCGTAAGAAAAACCCAGGCCGAGCAGGTGGCGCTCAAGGAAGACTTCCGCAACATCCCGGTGCAGTTCCAGCTCCTCAACAGCAAGCTGGAAGAGGTCCAGTTCCAGACGGCCATTCTCAACGACATCCTGCAGGCCATCCAGAATCTGACCCCGCCGGCCAGGGTGGATGAAAAGGCCGGAAAGACCGCAAAACCTCAAGCCGGAAAGGGCGAGCCCCAGCCGGTTGAACCCAAGAAACCGGCCACGGTCAACATCCCGGCCCAGGAAATGTACAACAACGCATACGGCGACTATTTGAAGGGCAACTATTCCCTGGCCATAGACAGCTTCAAGCTGTTCCTCCAACAGTACCCGAACACTCCCCTGTCCGACAACGCCCTGTACTGGATCGGCGAGTGTCACTACAGCCAGGAACAGTACCAGCAGGCCATCGACGCCTTTAACGAGCTGCTGATCAGCTACCCGGCCGGGGACAAAGTGCCGGCCGCTTACCTGAAGAAGGGTATGAGCCTGGTCCAGCTGGGCCGGAAAGACGAGGCCCTGGCCACCTTCAAGCTGCTGGTGGCCAAGTACCCGACGCAGGAAGAGGCGCGCCTGGCCCAGCAAAAAATCAACGAACTGGGGAACAAATGAGAGATAGAAACAGTTTTAACAAAGTCATCCTGGTGGGAAATCTGGTAAAAAAACCCGAAATCCGGCATATTCCTTCAGGCCGGGCCGTGGCCAGGTTTCAGGTGGCCACCAACGAGCAGATTTATAACCGCGAGACCAGGCAGGCCACGGATCGGACCGAGTATCATCGCATCGTGGCCTGGGGACCGCTGGCCGAGTTCTGCGACCGGTTCCTTGAGACCGGAAGACAGGTCATGGTCGAGGGCCGGCTGCGCTGGCGTTCCTGGGAAGACCGCGACGGCAACCGCCGCAACAGCACCGAGGTGGAAGCGGTTAACATCGTTCTCCTCGGTAAGAGAGTGCCGCCCCAGGCCGAGGCCCAGGTCGAGGCCGGGGCCGTTGAGGACTTCCCCGAAATTTCTGAGCCGGCCACCGAGGAATTCCCCGAGGAGACCCCGTCGACCGAAGGGGACGACGAGGTTCCCTTTTAGCATCCCCGTCTGACCGGAGGCAGAACGTGGCTGAGGGTCCAGAGTCCGAAAAAATCCGCGGGTTGATCTACGAGGAAAACAGGCCCTGGGGCAAGTTCCGCAGCTATCCCCATGAGCTGGCCTCCAGCCTGAAAATAATCACCGTCAATCCCGGGGGGCTGCTGTCCCTTCAATACCACCGGAAGCGGAGCGAATACTGGGTGGTCCTGGACCCGGGCCTGGAAATAACCCTCGGAGAAAAGACCTGGCAACCGCAACCGGGAGAGGAAATATTCATTCCAGCCGGGACTCCACACCGCCTGAAGGGTCTTGGACCACTTCCGGCCCGGGTGATGGAACTGTGGCTGGGAGACTCCGGCGAGGATGACATCGTCCGGCTGGAAGACGTTTACGGGCGGGATTAGAAAATCAGCTTATAATCTGGCTCATCAGAAAAGCCTCAGGATGCCGGCGCAAAATTGCCTCTATCATGAATTCTTCTATTTCCTTGGCCGTTTTCAGTTTCAGGGCCTCGGCCACCGCCTCTTCCGCGGTTTTTAATTCAACCGCCCTGAGGGCTTTCTTGACCTTGGGAATAAAAATCGGGTTCATGCTGAAAGTTCTCAGTCCCATGCCCAGCAGCATGATGGCCGACAGCGGATCGGCGGCCATCTCGCCGCACACTGTCACTTCCTTGCCCTCACGGTTAACGACCTTGATGACCCGGTCCAGCAACCTGAGCACGGCCGGGTGGTGAGGCTTGAAGAGATAGGAAACCGATTCGTTGCCCCGGTCGACCGCCAGGTAGTACTGGATCAAGTCGTTGGTACCGATGCTGACATAATCAACTTCCTTGATGATACTCTCAATCAGCACGGCCGCCGCCGGGACCTCGATCATCGCTCCAATCGGAATGTTCTCGTCAAAGGGCACTTTCTTTTCTTTCAGTTCGGCCTTCAGCTCCTCGACGATGCGCTTTAACTCGATGACCTCCTCCACCTCGGTGATCATCGGCACCATCAGCCTGACGTTTTTCCTGGCGCTGGCCTTGAGGATGGCCCGGATCTGGGTGCGGAACAGCTCCCGGTTTTTCAGGGAAAAGCGGATGGCCCGCAGGCCCAGGGCCGGGTTGGGTTCCTTTTCGATGTTGAGCTGGGGCAGGCTCTTCTCCCCGCCAATATCAATGGTCCTGATGTAGACCGGCCGGGGGTGGGTGCTGCTGGCCATCTTCTGGTAGATGGCCAGGTGGTCTTCCTCCGAGGGCAGGCTGGGGCGCTGCAGGTAGATAAATTCTGAACGGAACAGCCCGATTCCCTCGGCCCCGTAAGAAAAGGCGGCCTCCACTTCTTCCGGCAGTTCGATGTTGGCCAGGGGTTTGAACCTGGCCCCGTCTAGGGTTTCCGGCTTGAGCCTGGCGATCTTCTTCAGCTCCCGCTGGTAGACCTCGTATCGTTCCTTCTTGCTCTGGAATTCTCTCCTGACGGCCGGGGTGGGGTTGATGATGACCTCGCCGTCGGTCCCATCCACGATGATAAAATCTCCGCTCTTTACCTGAAGACTGACATCGTGGAGGCCCACCACGGCCGGGATGCCCAGGGACCTGGCCAGGATGGCCGTGTGCGAGGTCTGGCCGCCCATGTCCAGGGCCATCCCGATGATCTTTTTGCGGCTAATGTTCAGGGCCACCTCTGATGGCAGGAGTTCATGAGCCACCAGTATGGTCGGCTTGTCCGAGTCCTCTTTCTTGTCCCTTTTCCTCTCCAGGTTGCGGTAGATTCTGGCCAGAACGTCTGACAGGTCAGTCTTCCTCTGCTGGAAATATTCGTCGGTCAGGGAATCAAACAGGGTCTCAAAGTGGGTATTGACCCGGGAAATGGCCCATTCCGTTCTGACCTTCTCTTCCCTGATGATTTTTTCCAGGCTGTTCAACAGCATCTGGTCGTCGAGCATCATCAGGTGGGCATCAAATATGAAGGCCTGTTCGTCGCCGATTCTTTCCCGGACGTGCTCCTTGAGCTCGGTGAGCTCCTGCCTGGTCCGGTCCAGGGCTCGCTGCAGCCTTTTGAGTTCCTCTTCCACCTGGCGCTCGCCGATGGGTTCCCGCCGGGAGGTAAAAACCACGCGTTCGGACAGCGAGGCTTCCCCCATGGCAATGCCCGGGGAGACTCCAAGACCGCGCAGCCTGATGATTTCCATGCTACTCTTCTTCGCCAAACTTATTGTTAATGAGTTCGCAGAGAGCCTTCATGGCCTGGGCCTCATCGCGACCGTTGACCACCAGCTTGATCGGGGTTCCCTGGGAAGCGGCCAGGGTCAGAATGCCCAGGATGCTCTTGCCGTCCACTTCATTGCTATCCTTGACGATTTTAACCGAGGAGCTATAACGGTTGGCCAGGTTGACAAACTTGACGGCCGCCCTGGCGTGCAGGCCCAGTTTATTCTTTATGACTATTTTCTTTTCAATCATGGCCGTTCGATTTTATTTTGACCTGGAACTGAGAAGAGCGCTGGCCAGGTGAATGTTCTTCTTGCCCTGCTCAGCCACCTTCCTGGCCACATCCTTCAGGTTGTTGCTCCGCTGCAGGGAAACGAACTTGATCAACATCGGCAGGTTGACCCCGGTTATGATTTCAATCTTGTTCTCGGCCAGGAAGCTAAAGCTCAGGTTGGAGGGAGTACCGCCGAACATGTCGGTGAAGATGATCACCCCGTTTTTCTGGTCGACCTTCTTCAGGCTCTGGCTGATCTTTTTCTTTGATTCTTCCACGTCGTCATACCAGCCGATGGAAATGGGCTCGATGTTCGGGGCCTCACCCAGGATGATGGTCAGAGCATTGAGCAGCTCTTCGGCCAGGCGCCCGTGGGATACTATGACTCCGCCGATCATGCACACCGCCCGGAAAAATTTTCCTGTATATTTTAACCGATTCGGCCTTACTTATAAATATCCCGGTGAATTATTTTTACCGCCAGTCTTTTGGCCTTCAGGTGAGCCTTAAGAGCTTCGGCGATGACCACCGAGCGGTGCCGGCCGCCGGTGCAGCCCACGGAAATGGTCAGGCTGCTCTTGCCCTCCTTCAGGAACCCGGGCAGAAGGTGGTCGACGAAGTCATAGAGCTTGCCCAGGAAGACCCTGGTCTCTTCCGAGTTCAGGACAAAGTCCCGGACCTTCTTGTTTCGGCCATCGAGCTGGCGCAGGCTGTCCAGGTAATAAGGATTGGGCAGAAACCTGGTGTCAAAAACCAGGTCGGAATCAAGCGGCAATCCGTATTTGTAGCCGAAGCTGACCACGAAGACCTGAAGGTAACGCTGCTTTTTCCTTAAAATCCGGTCGAAAACCTGCTCCTTGAGCTGAGAAATGGTCAGGCCCGTGGTGTCAATCACCTCGTCGGCCATATCCCTGATAGGGGCCAGTTTTTTTCTCTCCAGCTTGACCCCGGAGAGGACCGATTTGTTCCTGGCCAAGGGATGGGGACGGCGGCTTTCGCTGAACCTCTTGACCAGGGCCTCATCCGTGGCTTCCAGGAAGATGAGAAAGGGCTTGACCTTCAGCTTCCTGACAATATCCGGGAATTCGGTCAGAAACCGGGGCTCCCGGATGTCCACCACCAGGGCCATCCGGTCGATTTCCACTTTTTTCCTGAGCCACAGGTCGACCAGTTCCGGAATCAGCTTGGCCGGCAGGTTATCGACGCAATAATAACCCATGTCCTCCAGAAACCGGCTGACCACGGTCTTACCGGACCCGGATAGACCGGTGACGACGATAAAGTCGGTACCCTTACGATGATTGTTCATTTTTCCTGGCCAGTTTCCTGTCCAGCCGCCGGACGATGTCCTGGGCGGCTTCGTATCCCTTTTTTCTCAGGACGAACACCCGGCAAGCCACCTCGATCAGGGTGGCGATGTTCCGACCGGGTGCCACCGGGATATGCAACTGGGGAACGGTCATCCCGGCCAGCCGAAAGTCCTCGGGGAATTTCAGGCCAAGCCGGTCAATTTCCATCTTCTTGCTCCACTTCTTGAGCCTGATGACCAGATCGATCGGGGTCTCCTCCAGGATGGCCCGGGCCCCAAAAATCTCCTTGATATTGATAATGCCCAGTCCCCTGATTTCCATGAAATTCCTGGTCAGCCGGGGAGAACGGCCGTGGAGCAGACCTCTTTCGTCCCGGAAAATTTCCACCACGTCATCGGAGACAAATTTATGACCGCGGGCGATGAGTTCCAGCGAACTCTCGCTCTTTCCCACCCCGCTGTCGCCGATGATCAGGGTGCCCACGCCGAAAATCTTCAGCAGGCCGGCGGAAATCACCACCTGGGGAGAAGTTTCGGCACCGGGAAGAAAACCGGAGGCCCCTCCCCCGGCCGGCCTGCCCTTTTCAGGCTGACCCGCATTCTTTCCAGTCTTGCCGGCGCCCATCAGGCTTTTTCTTCCTGCTCTCTTATGATTTCCAGGGCTTCCCGGGCGTCCTCGGCGGCCAGCAGCTTTGATTTGAGCTCGGGAGACTTTTTAACCAGCTGGGCGATCAGGGCCAGGATCTGAAGGTTCAGGCTGGGGTCATCCGGGGAAGTGATCAGCAGGAAAAAGACCTTGACCGGCTTACCGTCTGGCGCTTCGAAATTGACCCCGTTCCGGGACAGGCCCACCATCAGGATCGGATTCTTGATCCCCTTGGCCTTGCAGTGAGGAATGGCAATTCCCTCGCCCAGGGCCGTGCTGCCCAGGGTTTCCCTCTGCAATAGCTTTTCAATAATTTCCTTCTCGTGGTTGATGAGCTTCTGTTTCTTAAGATAGGTGGCCAGCTCGGCCAGAGCTTCTTCCTTCTTCTGGGCCTTCATTTCCAGCAGAATGTTTTTTTCCTTGATGATGTTCGACAATCTCACTGCGGCCGACTCCTTCTTTCAGTCTTTCTTAAATTCCTCTCTATGTTATCCTTCAGGATCAACCAGAGCAATCTTGCCGTCCTTCCGGCGGAAAACGGCGGCCCAGCTTTCGCTGCCTTCCTTGCGGAACAGGAAAACCTCTTTCTTGCCCTCTTCCAGCTGCAGCAGGGCTTCCTGAACGCTGATCGGCTTGTCCGAAAAATAGGGAAGACGCAGGAGACGCGGGGCTGGCTCAACCATCTCCAGCCCGGCCAGGGACTCTTCCCGGCCAGCCGGCCGACGCCTTCTCTGGATCATTTTTCTTCGTTCCTTGACTATTTTT
>JABLWX010000092.1 GCA_013178315.1 Candidatus Aminicenantota bacterium | reverse complement strand
ATCGCATTTTCCAAAGATGTAACCTTTAAGGGACAGAACATCCCGGAAAAAGGACATTAAAGCCGGAGGGGATCATGAAAGCAAAAATTATGATGATCACGGCGCTTTTTCTGGCTGCCTTGACCATGACCGCCTGCGATCTCCTGGACCAGAACAACGGATTGAAGTTCCTGGCTGACTATCAGAAAAACCCGGACGGGACCATCACCTTTACCCTGACCATCAGAAACGAAGGCAGTAAGACCCTGGACCTGGTCTCCGCAACTTCCCAGATCTACGACCTTGAGGTCTACCAGGAACCGGGAATCCTGATCTGGAACTGGGCCTATGGCCAGAGTTTTCCTCAGGTCATTACCACGGTAACGCTCCAGCCGGGGGAACAGAAGACCTACCAGGTAACCTGGAATGGCCGCTCCAACCAGGGCGACCCGGTGCCCTCAGGCTCATATAGCGCCAGGGCCAGGCTGGTTACTGAACCTTCCGCCAGCTACAGGTTCGAAATAAACATCTAAAGAACGTAGAAAGAAAAAAGCAGCCATTTCTGACTGCTCTTGAATTGATTCCAGGATCCAGAAGCATACTTGCCTATTTTGCTACCTCTTATCCTTGAAAGGCATGGTTGCCAAAGAAGGGTTGCTATCCTTTGCCCTAAAAACTTAGAATATTTTCTCAAATCAAGAATGGCAGGGAGAAAGATGAAAAGTCAATCTAACCAGGGCAGGCAACCTTGTAAATATCATCGTTTCCTTTCCTTCTATCTGATGGTCATGTTAATCGCAGTTGCTCCGACCCTATCAGCCCAGGAAGAGCGGTACGTGCCCGAAACGGACCCGCTGGTGCTCCAGAAGCTCGAAGCCTGGCAGGACCTTAAATTTGGCCTGCTGATGCACTGGGGGCCGTACAGCCAGTGGGGTATTGTCGAGAGCTGGTCCATCTGCCCCGAAGATGAAGGTTGGTGCCGCCGCAGCCTGGAAGATTATTACGAATACGTCAAGAAGTATGAAGGCCTGAAGAAAACTTTTAACCCTGTTAAATTCGACCCCTCCCTCTGGGCCCGGGCAGCAAAAGAAGCCGGCATGCGTTACGTAATTTTCACCACCAAGCATCACGACGGCTTCTGCATGTTCGACACCAGGTATACTGACTACAAGGTCACCGACCCCGAGTGTCCTTTCAGCTCCAACCCCAGGGCCAACATTACCAGGGAAATTTTCGATGCCTTCAGGAAGGAAGGTTTCTGGGTCGGGGCTTACTTTTCCAAGCCAGACTGGCATTCTACCTACTACTGGTGGCCAAACTTTCCACCCCGGGACCGCAACGTCAACTACGACCCTGAAGCCTACCCTGAGCGCTGGGCCAAGTTCGTGGAATACACCCATAACCAGATCCTGGAACTCATGACCGAATACGGACGGGTGGACATCCTCTGGCTGGACGGGGGCTGGGTGTCCAGGAAGTCCCCGGAAGAGCTCAGAAAATATTATGAACGACGGCTGAAAGACAGCAAATCCGGATACCTCAAGAGCCAGGTCATAAACCAGGACATCCTGATGGATGAACTGGTGGCCAGGTGCCGGGAAAAGCAACCCGGGCTGATCGTGGTTGACCGGGCCGTGGCCGGCAAGAACCAGAACTACCTGACCCCCGAAAACGTCGTCCCCGACAAGGCTCTTCCTTATCCCTGGGAATCATGCATCATCTCGGGAGGCGGCTGGTCATTCACTCCTGATGCCAGGTACATGAGCGGTCGCCAGGCCATTCACCTGCTGGTGGACATCGTGGCCAAGGGCGGAAACCTGCTGCTCAACATCGCTCCCGGCCCCGACGGCACCTGGCAACAGGGGGCCTATGACCTGCTCAAAGAATACGCCGCCTGGCTCAAAGTTAACGGACAGGCCATATACAACACCCGGGCCCTGGCTCCCTACAAGGAAGGCAAGGTGTGCTTCACCAGGGGTAAGGACGGTTCTGTTTACCTTATCTACCTCGCCGAGGAAGGCGAAAACCTGCCGGAAAAAATAAGGGTCGAAGCTTTCAAGCCTAAGCCGGGGTCCCGCCTATCGATGCTGGGCACCTCGCAAAAAATTTCTTATAAGATAGCCGGCCGGGGCTTCGAGATTTCAATTCCTCCTTTTGTGCGCCACAATCCTCCCTGTAAATACGCCTGGGTCTTCAGGTTGACCGGGGCAGCAACTTGAGTTGACAAACCTGCCATAGCTTCCTATTTTTTTATTAAGGGAAAGAAGGGGCCTGGCCCGCACTGATAACCGGAGCTTCTTCTGTTTCCCGTGCCCCTTCTTATTCCTCTGGAAGGAGGTAAAAAATGAGAAGGGGAAAAGTTGGGTTCCTGGTTTCAATCATCATTTTCTCCTGCGGCCTGGCGGTTCTTCCTGTCTCAGCCGCGGTTTTCACCTTCGGCGAAACAGCAGTCAAGCTTCCGGCTGGTTGCCAGGTTAAAATAAAACCCGACCTTATAACTTTTCAACTGGAAGAAGGCCGCCTGGAACTTATCCCCGAAGCCGATAACCTTAAGGTCAGAACCGTAGATAAAAATGGCAAGCTGGTCTATACCGGAACCCAGGGCCGGGTCTTTGCCGAGTGCCAGCCGGAAAAATTCCAGAAGCTCAAGGTTACCGACGCCGATTACAGGTTTATAAGGTTTGCTCTCGGCAAGCCGGAACCCGACCCGGCTGGCCGGGGAGTCCTGATTCCCAAAGGCACCAGGATCGAAAAAGTTGGGGAAGACCTCTATCGTTTCCACCTGGAGAACGGCGAAGTGATTTCCTTCAAGTGCAAGCCCGTGGGTGACGATAAGATTGGCGATTGCACCCGTTACACCAGGGACGGCAAAATCATGTACACCAGGACCAAGGTTAAACTCTGCCGGATGAGTTCCCTGGAAGAGCTGAAGTCCCTGCCTTCGTCCCTTCCGGAGCAACTGTGGGTCCAGTTCGTGACAGAAAGTAAGGGTTGAAATCCAGTCCGGAACTCGGGGTGTGACAAAACTCTTAGCTTGAAGCCCCTGGCTCTAATTTCAAGACGCGGCCGCTTCTACCAGGTTATAAAAAGCCACCCGCCCCAGCAATTCTTCAATTATTACCAGGATAAGGCCTAATGCCGGGAAGGCCATGTCCGCAGGATTCTGGATCCTCTCACCGGCATGGCTGATCAAGAGAAAAACCAGGGTAGCCAGCAGCATAACCAACCGCAGGACAAAAACCACGCGCCAGGCGCGGGACCTGAAAGCAGCGGCATCGGGCAGTGGAAATATTCCTGATACCTGGTCAAATAAAAGAAGGCCAATAAAAGCCAGGCCGGTCAGCAGAACCGCCGCCCGCCAGTAAAGGACACCGAGCCAGGGCAGCATCAGTGCCGACGAACCGATTCTCTGGAAAAGCAGCAGGGCCAGGGAACCCACCAGAAAAGCCGTCATGAAGAAAAAGAAGGCGGTCCGGCTGCTTTTCCATAACCTGACCCCGGCCAGGCAGTGTAACCTGGACATCACATAGATGACGGTCAACCCGCTCAGGCCGGTGAGGACTACCAGCAGGGCCATCCCCAGACCCGAGGCTCTCATGATCAGCAGAAATTCCAGGGCAACCAGCAACAGGAAAAAAACTCCCAGGCTGGCAATTTCCCGGTTCAGCCAGCCGGGCTGAGTCTCTCTGACCGGAAGGTAGACCGATAACGACTGCCCTCGATGAAACAGGGAGACGAGAACCGAAAGGCCGACCAGCCCCAGGAGGGCCAGGCCCCAGCGGTCGGCCCGCCCGGAACAGCCAGCGGTTCTCCCAGGACCGTTCCATTACTGCCGGCCCGAAGGCAAAGATGAAAACACCCACCGACGATTGCACCAGGAAGGTGAAAAGAACCAAGGGCCATTCTTTAATTTTCAACATCAGGAAACCTCCCTTTCGCCGCTGGCGGTCTCATTCAATAAGACCATTTTTCTCCAGGTCATCGGCCAGCAATATTTTCATATTTTACCCTTTTGTCCCTCTCATTTCTTCTTCTTTCTCTAATGACCGGCGTCACGGAGAAAGCCTGAAGGCTTGCTACTCCTCTGCTTTTCTTTCCCGGAGACATGGGTCCAGGTTAACCGAAGGACCTGTCTCCTAACCTGTTTTGCTTATCCCGAACTATTTCCGGTCGAGTGGTTTTTGATATTTTTTCTGGCCCAGGGGCTGCCACTCGCCGTAAGATTCTTCAACTATCCGGCACCGCCCTTCGGACGTCCAGGTGAAACCGTAGTTATAGCCAAACCACAGGTACTTATCGCCCCCACCATTCTCGGTGGTGATTACATACCGGGCGGCCACGTTGCCGATGCCCAGGGCCCGGCCACCGGGTGTTTCCACGTCACCCTTGTTGGCATCAAAGGGAATCCAGCCGTAAGGCGGCAGGTATATCTCGTTCCAGCGGTGGAAGACATCGTCGAAGCTGGCGTCGTCACCCCGCAGGCTTACCGTGCCCACGTAACGGGCCGGCACACCCAGCGCCCGGCAGAGGGCAATGAGCGAATAGGTGTACTCGGAGCAGGAAGCAGTCCCCCGGCGCAGAACGGTCGGGGCCGGGTTCCAGCCGCCCACCGGCTTCAGGTTGTAGCTTAAGTGGTCAATCAGGTACTCGTAAATTTTCCTGGCAATCCGGTAGGGATTCTTCTCATTTCCGGCGATTTTGTGGGCCAGCTCCTGGATAAAGGGGTCATTGATACAGTACTTATCACCGTCAACCAGGTACTTTTTCTTGATGTCCTCCGGGATCTGGTCCAGTCCGCCGACCTTATCCGGGTAGATAAAATACTCGACGGCATAAATTCTGGCCTTAACCGACCAGCCCGGCTGGACAATCCCGGGTGCCTTCAGGTTCTTATAGCTGAAATGGGCGATTTTCTGGCCCCAGGCATCGGTAATTATTCCATCCGGTTTTTCCAGGAATTCCACCGGACCGAGCAGTTTCTGGTTGTCTCGGTCTTCGGGCAGCGGCAGATAGATATCAAGGCTGGTGGCGGTACCCGGGCCGTAGTTGCGGAATTCTTTCACGAACCGGAGCTCCAGTTCTTTTTCATCCCACAGGCTCATGATGTCGCGGTCAAAGACCCTGATCCTGTAAATTTCATCATTCTCGTAATCGACATTCCAGAGATACTCCCCATCGAAGGCCAGCCCGGCCGGCCAGGGCCCGTAAGATCGAAACGAGGACAGGCACCAGCCAGTGGCCGGGTCCACCAGGAAAACCCGGTCCAGGGCCCGGTCGGTCACCCAGAGGTACCTGCCATCAAATTCCAGGCCCGCCGGCTCGGAGCCGGGAGCGGCAAAGGTCTGGACCATCATCCCGTCGACCGGGGAAACCCGGAGGAGGCTCTTGTTGCGAACATCGGTCATCCACAGGTCCTTACCATCCCAGGCCAGGTCCCGGGGACGGTCGCTGTTGGATTCCAGGGCCTTGAGCACGGCTCCGGTTTCCGGGTCCAGGCAGTAGACCAGTTTTTCAACCGCGTCCACGTGCCAGAGGTGCTTGCCGTCCCAGGCCAGCCCCTCCGGATGGTAGCCGGGCGAGTCAAAGGACTTAACCACCTTGCCCGAATCCGGGTCTATCTTGAAAATCTTGTCCAGGCGGCTATCGGCCAGCCAGAGGTGCTTGCCGTCAAAGGCCAGCCCGGTCGGCAGCGGACCCGGCGTCTTGATGACCTTGGCCACATCCCCGACCCTGGCCAGGGCCGGCAAAATCAGCAGGCTGACGACAGCCAGGATTACTATTGCCCTTTTCATTTTCTCCCTCCTTACTAAAGGATGAGGCATTTTTTCTTTCAATAAATTATATAAACAATTCAGGCTAACATTCCACAGCCCCTGTTTTCAGGTTGGTAATTATCTGTTGAAAGCCCGCCAGCCAGGCCAGCCTGCCGGGTTTATCACAGATTAAGCAAGAAGCCGTATTTTTTTAACCAGCGTCGCCTCTGGCGGTAGTCGGGGAGCTGCTCCTCCACCAGGTTCCAGAAGGCCCGGGAGTGATTCTTTTCCCTGGTATGGGCCAGCTCGTGGATGATGACATAGTCAATGATTTCCGGCGGGGCCAGGATCAGCCGCCAGGTCAGGCTGATTGTACCCCGGGCCGAGCAGGAGCCCCAGCGGGTTGCGGCCGAAGACAACCTGAACCTGGTGAACTTGAAACCGTTGAGCTCGGCCAGTTGCCGGGTCCGCAGGCCGAGGTAGGCCAGGGCTTTTCGCCTGTACAGTTTCTTGAAAATCTCCCTGGCCCTTCCCTGCCAGCGAGCCGAAAGTACAAATTCTCTGCCCGTGAATTTCAGCGCCGGCCGGCCCTCGCCAGTTATCCTTAGCGGATATTCACTGCCGAGCCAGAGAAACTTCTCCCCTTCCACGAATTTCTTGGGTCGGAACACCTGCCGGCGCTTCTCGGCTTCAGCCAGCTTCTTCTCTATCCACCGCCGGTGTTTGTCAATTATTTCATCTATGGCCGCCCGGCTGAGTCTTTCCGGTGCCCTGACTATCAATTCCCCGCGGTCGTTAATTTCCAGCCCGACTGTCCTGCGCTCCGACCTGACTATTTTCATGACCTTATGGTTAAACATTATTACTTACCGGCTATAAAGCATAAGCCTCTTATGGTAATTCTGCAAGATCGCGTGGGCAGGAATGGAAGCAAGACCACATTCTCAACCGGGTCGCAATACAAATGGGCGCCCGAGAGGGAAAAGTCCCCGGCCACCCTCCTGGAATGGCCGGTTAGACAATTATTGGAATTATCGTCAATAACAGAGAAAGACTATTTGATCGTCAGGCCATCGACTTCTAACCTGAAATTAAGGCTTGTCAGCCCCAGTTTCCATAGCTATAATACTGAAACATTTGGAAATGTCGCTCCAATAGATCTTAAGCTCTTAAAAATTGGAGAGGTGGGAAAGGAAAAAGGTTAAAGGAGTAGTTTAATGAAATCAGGAAAATTGGAAAAAGTGCCGACCTTTGTCAGCGGCCTCGATGACATCCTGGAAGGCGGCCTGCCCCGTAACCGGGCCACCCTGGTCGTCGGTTCTCCCGGGGCCGGTAAGACCAACCTGGCCCTGGAATTTATTTACCATGGGGCTCTGAAGGGCGAGCCTGGAATTTTCCTGGGCTTCGAAGAAACAGCCGCCAGCCTCAGGCAGAATGCCATGAGCTTTTCCTGGGACCTCGAATCGCTGGAGAAGGCAAACAGGTTATTCATCCTTGAAGGCCAGCTGGACCCGGAAACGATGGTATCGGGGAAATTCAGCCTGAAACCCCTGCTGTCAATCATCAGCCACAAGGCCAAGGAAATGGGAGCCAGGCGATTGGTAGTCGACGCCCTGGATGTCCTGCTACAACTCCTGGACGAGCCTTTCGCCATCCGGTCCGAACTCCACTACCTCAATCACTGGTTGAGCCAGCAGGGACTAACTACTATCCTGACCTTGAAACCTCGAGACGGCCAGTTCAGGCTTCAGGACTTTTTCTACTCAATGGCCGATTGCGTGGTGCAGCTTGATGCCCGGGTTTTAAACCAGGTCACCACCCGAAGGTTGCGGGTTGTCAAGTACCGGGGTAGCAACTTCGGCCGCAACGAGTACCCCTTTGTTATTACCAGTTCCGGGCTCAGGACCATTCCCATTACCTCCGTTGAACTAAAGCACAAACCGTTCGATTCCAGGTTTTCGACCGGAATTCCCCGCCTCGACCGACTGCTCGATGGGGGAATTTACCGGGCCTCCTGCACCCTGATCGCTGGTGAACCTGGAACCGGGAAGACCCTTCTCTCCTCGACCATCGTCAGAGAAGCCTGCAAGCGGCGGGAACGAGCCGTTTACGTCAGCTTCGAAGAATCAGACAGGGCTATCATAAACAATGTGCGCAGCGCCGGAATTGAACTCGAACCATACGTAAAATCGGGACGCCTGCATTTCATCACGGCCATGCCCGAGGCCACCGGGGCGGAAGAGCACCTGATCAACCTGATCAGTGCCGTTGAAACAGTGGCTCCTCAAGTCGTGGTCATAGATGCTATTTCGGCCTGCGCCAGGATGGGCGGGACGCAGGCAGCTTATGAATACCTGATGCGGGCCCTTAACCTGCTCAAAGAAAGAGGAATAACCATCCTGCTGGTGAACCAGACCTCGGGTTCCAAAGCCCAGCTGGAGCTTTCCGGCATCGGCATTTCTTCCATGATCGATACCGTTATTTTCCTTTCCTATGTCCATGGAGAAGGCGAGACCAACCGAACCATCCAGATTCTGAAATCCCGCGGTTCAGCCCATTCCAACCAGATAAGGGAATGCGTGATAACCGACGGCGGGATCGAGATAATCGATGCCTACGTGGGTGAGGCCGGGGTCCTGACCGGAACCGCCAGGAAGATTCAGGAGGCCAGGGACAAACTGGCCAGGCTCCGCCAGGAATCTCTGGTTCGCTCCAAGGAAATGGAGCTGGCCCGCATGCAGGCGGTAATGGAAGCAGAGCGCAAGAAGCTGGAGGCCGAAATTGCCAACGTCTCGGCCGAACTCCAGGCCCTGAAAATGGAACGAGAATTAGAACTGGAAGAGCGGAATAAGAGGCGAGCCGTCCGAGAATATGAAATGAGAAAATCCGCGGGCAACGATAAGAAGACCTAAAAGGGGCAAGACCTCAGGTCGGGAAAAAAATAAAAGAAGGAAGGGTAAAATGAAAAAGTTGAAAGGACCCCCAGGGGGAACCGGGGGAAATCTGTCAAAGAAAAAGACGGCTGGCTTCATATTGAAACTTTACATCGCTGGAAATGAATCTAACTCGCGGCGGGCAGTGGAAGTTGTTAGGGAAATATGCCGGCAGAACCTTGGCCAGAACTACGATTTGAGAATAATCGACGTCTTCAAGGACTTTAACTCGGCACTTCAAGACAAGGTCCTGGTGGCACCCACTCTGGTCTGGTTGAAAAAAGGAGGCCCGGCTTACCTGATTGGAAATTTCACCCGCCAGAGACTGCTCGAGTTTCTCGGTCTGCCCGAAAGAGCTGGAGGAGAAAAATGACCGCCCGTCAGAGTTCGAGACCCGACCAGAAAGCCCTCGGAAAGCTACGACGGGAAATCACCCGGTTGCAGGATGAGCTGGCCAGCACCAGGTCAATCCTGGAAGCCATAACCAGCGGCCAGACCGACGCAGTTATCGGCCCCCAATGTCCATACCTGCTCAGGGCCAAGGAAGCCGAAGATTCCATAAAGAAATTGTTGCAGGAAAAAGACACGCTGATCAAAGAAATCCATCACCGGGTGAAGAACAACCTCCAGATCATATTAAGCCTGATCAAACTGCAGATGGGTAGCGAAACCTCGGCCGAAACCAGGGAAAGGCTCCTGGTCCTGCAGAACCGGATCCGGTCCATGGCTTTAATCCATGAAGTATTCTACCGCAGCGAGTACATGTCTTCGCTGAACCTGGCCGAATACCTGGAAAGAATTGCTATCCATCTTTTCACGGTCTACAGGGTAGATGAGAGCCAGATAAAACTGGTAACCGAACTGGAACCGGTCCAGGTTAATGTCAACATCGCCATCCCGGTCGGACTGATAGTCAACGAGCTGGTGACTAACTCAATAAAGCATGCCTTCAACGGAATGCTCTCCGGCCAGATCAGTCTGAAACTGCGGTCCATCGACCGGGAAAATTGCCTCCTCCAGGTAGGGGATAACGGACGGGGGATTCCAGAAGGAGTAAGCTGGAGGGAGCCCACCACGCTCGGCCTGGAAATTTTCAGGCTGCTGGCCGACCAGATAGAAGCCCGGGTCGTCAAGGTGGCCGGCCCGGGAACTCTTTTTGAGCTGACCTTCAAAAAGAGCTGACCAGGTATAAATAAAGAGACTGTTACGTTATTATTATTTTTGCATTATTCTTTAATTGCGAGCCCACTGCCGCCTTGATTATTAGCCAGGCAGATTCAGGAATATCTCAAATTGCTGGGCCGACTGTCCCTCTTGGCAAAAAAATCCAGTAACTTGTCGGGCAACAAGGGATTATGATAACTTTTATATTGGTGGAAGACAAATCGGCCAGGGAGAAAGGGGCAAGCATGTCCGGGCAGGACAACAAACTCTCATCAAAGTGCCGGGTTCTATCAGGCGGGCTGGCCTGCCTTCTGGTCCTGATATCCACGGCTGGCTGCTCCCTGGAAAAAATTGCCCTCAAGAAAGCAGCCGGGATGCTGACCGCGCCTTCTTCTGGAAACGTGTTCACCGGCGACGACGACCCAGAGTTAATAGCCGGGGCTCTGCCATTCGCCATTAAATTTTATGAATCCCTTCTGGCTTCCCTGCCCGAACACGAAGGGCTGAGGTTGCGGACCGGAAGCCTTTATATTATGTACGCCAGCGCCTTCGTGCAGACCCCGGCCGATATGACCCCGGCCAGCGAAGTCGAGTCCCGTCAGGCCCAGCTTCTCCGGGCTAAAAAGCTCTACCTGAGAGGAAGAGACATATTGCTGGCCGCGCTGGAAAAGAAAAATCCGCACCTCCGGGAAGAGCTCAAGGCCAGGCAATTCAAGAAAGCCCTTTCTCCCTTCGGCCTGAAGGATATTGACTTTCTGTATTGGGCTGCCGCCGGCTGGGTGGCTGCCTATTCCATAGACCCGTTTGACATGTCAATCGGCCTGACCCTGCCCGAGGCCGCCGCCCTGATGAACCGGGTGCTCGAGCTTGACCCGAACTACGCCAGCGGAGCTGTTCATAATTTTTACATCCTTTATTACGGCTCCCTGCCCGAAGCCCTGGGAGGGGACGAGAGCAGGGCCCGGGAACACTTCAGGCAGGCTGAAAAATTATGCGCAGACTCGGACACCTCTTATCTCCTGTCCCTGGCCACCACGGTGGCCGTCAAGAATCAGAACCGACAGGAATTCATCAGCCTGCTGAAGAAGGTGCTGGAGTTCGACCCCGACCGGGCCCCGCAGAACCGCCTGGTCAATACCCTGAACAAGCGCAAGGCGGCCTGGCTCCTGGAGCACGTGGATGATTTCTTTCTCCCGCCGGAAGATAGCCAGAAAGACTCCGGGCACGGTGAGGTAAGACTATGAAAAGATTGGTTCCGCTGATCATCATTGCTTGCTTCATGCTGACCTTGACCTTAAGTCTCCCCCGGCTTCAGGCCGCCATAGAAATTAAAATCGGAAGCGTGGCTCCGGAACGCTCGCCCTGGCATAATGCCCTGCTTAAATTGGCCCGGGACTGGGAGGCCACAACCGCTGGCCAGGTTAAAGTCCGGGTCTATCCCGGCGGCATCGCCGGCAGCGAGCAGGACATGATCAGGAAGGTCAGGCTGGGCGTGCTGCAGGGGGCGGTGCTGACCAACATGGGCATGATGAAGGTGGAAAGGTCGGTTCTGGTCCTAAATCTGCCATTCCTTTTCAACTCCGATGAAGAATTTAACTTCGTCTTCCAGAGGTTAAGACCGATCTTTGAGACCAGAATTGAAGAAAGCGGTTTCAAGGTAATTCACTGGACCCAGTCCGGCTGGGTCTATTTTTTCAGTAAAGGGCCGGTGCTTAGCCCCGACGACCTTAAAAAATACAAGATTTCTATCACCAAGGACGACCCGGACCTGGAGCAGGTCTGGAAAAAGATGGGTTACCAGGTTGTCCCCCAGGATCAGAAGGACGTGCTGATCGGCCTGGAAAGCGGTATGGTTTCGGCCACATACCTGCCGGCCGTTATGGCCGCCTCCGGCCAGTACTTTGCCATTGCTTCCCACATGCTGGCCCCGAAGCTATCCCCGCTGGTGGGCAGCCTGGTCCTGAGCCGGAAGACCTGGGAGCAGATCCCTGAAAACTTCAGGCCGGCCCTGCTGGAAGCGGCCGACCGCCAGGCCCGGGCCCTGGTTGGAGAAATAACCAGCCTCGAGGAAGAGGCCATCAAGGCCATGAAAGAGCATGGCCTGGTGATCAATTCTCCTTCTGATAGAGAGATGACCCAATGGCGGGAGGCTTCATCCCGGGCCATCCAGTCGCTGGTCGGAAGAATCATTCCGGCTGATATCTATGAAAAGACGCTGGACTTTATCCGTGAATACAGGGCCAAGGGAAACCGGTAGATTTTTCCGGTATGTCTTTCAACTGGAAGACATACTGGTCAACCTGATAGTTCTGTCAGTAGCTTTTCTGCTTTGCTTTGAAATCATCGCCAGGAACTTCTTTCAGACCGGGATTAAAAACTCGACTGTCTACATCCAGCACCTGGTCCTGGTGGCCACCTTCCTGGCCGGGGCCATCACCTCCCGGCAGAAAAAACACCTGAGCCTGGCCGCCAGGCTACCGCTCAAGGAGCCGGCCGCTACTGTTATCACTACCATTGTTCATATAATCTCGGCCGATCTTACCTTCGCCTTTGCTGCCAGCGCTTTTTCATTTTCCCTCAACGCCTTCTCCCCTTCGGAAAAGGTCGGCTTCATTCCCAGGCGCCTCATCGGCCTGGTCATGGTTCTCGGTTTCATCATCATGGCCACCAGGTTCATCACCTCAATTGAACCCAGGAAGAAAAGGGGACTCTGGCTGCTCATCGCCCTGGCTGGAGCCCTGCTGATATCCTCGGGTCTGATTCCAGGAGTCATCCGCGGTTTGTCAGGGCAGGAACAGGGAATAGTCCAGAACCTGGTGGCACCCGTCCAGGACCTCCTGGCCACACTGGCCATGCCTTTAATCATGGTTCTCATCATCCTGGCCTTTTTCGGAATGCCGGTGTTCGTGGTACTGGGCGGGGCCGGCCTGCTGTTGATGGCCAGGAGCGAACTGCCCTTAGAAATCGTGGCCAACCAGGCCTATACCGTCCTCACCGATTATTCCATTCCGGCCATCCCCCTGTTTGCCGCCGCCGGATTCTTTCTTTCCGAGAGCCGGGCCGGGACCAGGCTGGTGGAGTTCTTCCGGGATGCTGTCGGCTGGCTGCCCGGTGGCCTGACCATCGTCACCGTCCTGGTCTGCGCTTTTTTCACCACCTTCACCGGCGGTTCCGGGATCACCATCATCGCCCTGGGCGGTCTTCTGCTGCAAATCCTGATGCAGGCCGGTTACAACAAGAAGTTCAGCGTGGGCCTGCTGACCTCTTCGGGCAGTGTCGGGCTGCTGTTCCCACCCAGCCTGCCCATAATAATCTACGGAGTAACGGCCGGGGTCAGCATCAAGGACATGTTCCGCGGCGGAATCCTCCCGGGAGCGGTCCTGGTAGCGGTCACCATAATCGCCGCCTTCATCTTCTCGGCGGGACAGAAAGTGGAGCGCCAGCCTCTCCGCTGGAAAAAGCTCCCGGGTTCTTTCAAGAAAGGACTGGGGGAAATACTCCTGCCCCTGGTCATAATTGGCCTGTACTTCGGTGGAATCACCAACCTCCAGGAAAGCGCGGCCATCGCCCTGGTCTATGCCTTCCTCCTCGAAACAATTGTCCATCGCGAGTTGAAACTCAAGGATATCCCGCGGGTCATGACATCCTGTGTCACCGTCTTTGGCGGGGTGCTGGTCATCCTGGCCGTGGTCAATGGCCTGTCCTATTACATCATCGACACCCAGCTTCCCCAGCGACTGAGCGAGTGGCTGGGCACGGCCATTTCTTCCCGGTATCTTTTCCTCCTGCTCCTTAACCTGGCCCTTCTGGTCGTGGGCTGCTTCCTTGACATCTACTCGGCCATCCTGGTGGTGGTCCCCCTTATCGTGCCCCTGGCCGGAGTCTTCAATATCCATCCGGTGCACCTGGGAGTGATTTTCCTGGCCAACCTGGAACTGGGCTACCTGACCCCGCCGGTCGGGCTAAACCTCTTCCTGGCCTCCTACCGCTTCAACGAGCCCATGGGCCGGGTTTACCGAGACGTCCTCGGTTTCATGCTGCTGCGGCTGGCCGCAGTCCTCCTGATCACCTACCTGCCTTTCCTGGCCACGGCCCTGCTCTGAGGTTACTGGTAATTCCAGGGAATCCCCTCTGTTATCGAAACCCGGATGTTGTGCTCTTCCTTTTTTTATTCTTTATTCTTTACGCCTGTTAATCATTTTTTATTTCTGCCCTGTTTGCCTGGAAGACGGCCTCCGGCCCTGGCCTGCTCTTTCTCATTCTCTTTCCGGCCGCCACCGTTTCAACCCACCACTTATAAGCCCGGCCGTGGACTGATAACAAGAACCATCCGCCCTGAATTTTCCAGGCCATACCTTGAGGGCCAACCTCCATTTTCCTGTTGACTCACTCCTGGCAAGCTAATAAAGTAAAAAAGACTGAATACCCGAAGGAGAGGTCAGATGGGCGAAACTTCAAGAAGAAATTATTACATGGTCTTTTTAATCTTCCTGACCTTTTTTGTCATCTCTTTCCTGACCAACATCATGGGGCCACTCATACCAGACATCATCCAGAGCTTCAGCCTGAGCCTGGCCCTGGCCGGCTTGCTCCCCTTTTCTTTTTTCATAGCCTACGGGGTGATGTCCATCCCGGCCGGCTTCCTGGTGGAAAAGTACCGGGAAAAAGCGGCCATGCTCCTGGCTTTCTCCGTGGCCTTCTGCGGAGCGTTGCTCTTCGCCCTGTTTCCCGGATACCTGGTGGCTACGATTTCGCTTTTCCTGATCGGGCTGGGCATGGCCATCCTGCAGGTGGCCATAAATCCCCTGCTCAGGGTTTCGGGCGGCGAAGAGCACTTCGCTTTCAACTCGGTCCTGGCCCAGCTCATCTTCGGAGGGGCTTCCTTCCTCAGCCCCAGGCTTTATTCCTACCTGGTCACCAGCCTGCCGGTAGGAGAAAAGCACAACGCCCTGCTCGACAGCCTGCGCCGCCTCGTCCCGGAAAGGCTGCCCTGGGTTTCACTCTACTGGGTCTTTGCGGTGACCACGGTCCTGATGCTGATCATCCTGGTTATTTCTCGCTTTCCCCGGGTGGAGCTCAAGGAAGAAGAGAAGGTGGGGACCTGGGGCATCTACAAGATTCTTTTCAGAAAAAAAATAGTCCTTCTCTATTTCCTGGGTATCATGGCCTACGTCGGGACAGAACAGGGTGTGGCCAACTGGATTTCCCAGTTCCTGAAAACCTACCACGGGCTCGACCCCCAGACGGCCGGGGCCCGGGCTGTTTCCTATTTCTGGGGCCTGATGACCCTGGGCGGCCTGCTGGGCCTGGTACTTCTCAAGCTGTTCGACAGCAGAAAAGTCCTGCTGGCGGCTTCGCTCCTGGCCATGGCCACCCTGACCCTGGGGCTATTCGGCCCGGCCGTGCTGACCACCCTGAACCTCAGGATCCCGCTAATTTATTCCGGGCGGGTTGAGCTTTTCGCCTTTTCGCTTATCGGTTTTTTTGCCTCGGTCATGTGGCCCATCATCTTTTCCCTGGCCCTGAACTCGGTTGACAGATACCACGGGGCCTTCTCCGGCATCCTGTGCACCGGCATCATAGGCGGGGCCCTGGTTCCCCTCCTTGTAGGCTGGCTGGGCGACCACCTGGGGCTGCGCCAGGGAATGTTTGTCCTGTACCTGACGCTCGGCTTCATTCTGAGCATAGGAATCTGGGCCCGCCCCCTAATCAGCAACGAGACCATCTGGCTGAGGAAAAGGAAAAAGCTGGCTGCCTCACAGGCCGGGCACTGATCTCTGCATGCCCCCCAGACCCGCCGGCAGTCCGTGGCCTGGCCGGGATGGCTTGTGCCGGAGATGGACCAGCCTGACATATGAATGAACGTTCATATATTAAGGAGCCCGGCAGGCGGACAGATTACTTTTCCAGACAGAGCCAGGCTTTATCTCCCGGCTTGAAGCCCCACCCGGTTTTATGTTAAAGATGAAACAACAGGGAGGAAAAATGGCCATAGTCGGAGTGGACCTCGGCGGCAGCAACGTCCGGGCCGGCCTGGTCGAGGGTGAGCGGCTGATCAAGATAGCCGTCCGCGAAGTCCGCAGCCAGGGCCGGGCCGAGGAAGTCCTGGCCGACCTCAGGTCTGTCCTGGAATCGGTCCTGTCGCCCGAGGTTAAAGGTATAGGCCTCGGTGTTCCCAGCGTGGTTGACCCGGAGACCGGAACCATCTACGACGTCCAGAACATCCCGGCCTGGAAGGAAGTGCCGATAAAAACAATCCTGGAGTCTGAGTTCAATATTCCGGTCTACGTCAATAACGATGCCAACTGCTTCGCCGCCGGAGAAAAGTACTTTGGCCAGGGCCGACCCTACCGGAACCTGGTTGGCCTGATTATCGGCACGGGTCTCGGCGCCGGAATTATTGCCGACGGGCACCTTTACTCCGGCACCAGTTGCGGGGCGGGCGAATTTGGCATGTTACCCTACCTGGACGCCAATTTCGAGCGCTACGCTTCGGGGCATTTTTTCTTAAAATCCCACGGCCAACCGGGCCGGGAATTATTCCAGAAAGCCGCGGCCGGCGACCCGGAAGCCCGCCGCATCTTTGGCGAGTTTGGTCGACACCTGGGTGAAGCCATCAAGGCCATCATGTACGCCGTGGACCCGGAAGCCATCATCCTGGGAGGTTCGGTCAGCCGGGCCTATGAATTTTTTAGAGAATCCATGCTGGAAACGGTCTCCACCTTTGCCTACTCCATCGCCCGGAACAGGATCAGAATCATGCCCTCGACCACCGAAAACATCGCCATCCTGGGAGCGGCCGCCCTTTACCTGGACAGCCAGCGGTAAACGGCGGCATAGATTGATCAATCAAGCCTCATCGAGCCGGGGCAAATTCATATTAATAGCCACAACCCGAATAGCCTGAACAACGGCAAATTCCCCGCCAAAAAATTAAACCCAGTTTTATGTATGACTTGAATTTACAGGCCTTCTATTGACCGACTGGTCATATCCGGTCCCCGACAGAACCCACAGCTTTCTGAAATTTCCTGTTTTTTCAGGTGCCTGCCACAACCATTCTGCAAGCCAGCCCGCTTCCCGCATCCGAAGTTTTCAGGCAGACCCGGGCTAACAATCAGAGTTCTGTTGCGGGTTGATGGTGAAGGCTGGCCTTCAATTAATGGATATGAGGAGCTGGGACTCCCTCTTTAAATTCAATCCACAATCAACCTGTTCTCCAGGGCAGCGGCCACCCCGGTCAGCAATTGTTCAGAGTTCTTTCCCGAGGTTACCACCACAAACAGGTCCGTCCCGTTCAGGATGGCCAGGGCTGACTTTTCCGCCGAAACCAGGACCGGCCGTTTCTTTCCCCACACCCTGAGTTGAATCTTCCTCCCACCACTTACTTCTTTTTTCAGCCTGTCCAGCAGGTGCTTTTCCTGGCTCTCGGCTGGAAACCAGCCTTCCTGGAACAGCCGTACCACCTGGCCGTCAGGTCCCTTCAGGGCCAGAAGCATTCTGTCGGGCCAGACCCCGTCCAGTTGGGCGAAGGTAAAACCATCCGGAGCCCTGAGCCCGAGCTGCAACCCCGGGTTCCAGTAGCGGTTATCCTTTATCTCGTATAGCGGTTGGTTTTGACTAATCTTAAATGTCCGGCCCTTCAGGCTAAATTCCATCACTTCGACCTTCACGTAACCGAAAAACTTCTGGGCAGCCACAAGGCTTCCACCCGGGCCTTCGGCCAGGCTGCTCCGGGCAATGGCTATCCGGGCCGGGTCGGCTGCCCCGGGTGAAGGCAGGGCCGCATCCAGCGGAACCCATCTCCCCTCCAGCCAGCCTTCAACCCAGGCATGCCCGCCCCAGATCCCGTTGGCATAGACCATCCCCATTAAATAACGCGACGGGATACCGGCAGCCCGGAGCAGGGCGGCCAGCAAAGCCGCATAACCGGCGCAGGTGGCCTTCTTGGCCTTCATGACCTCGGAAGCCGGGGCGAAAACAAATCCGGCGTCAAAGGCCAGGTTCCTGGAAACCCAGTCCCTGAGCTTCAGGGCTTTCTGAAACACATTCTTTTCCCGGCCGGCCACCTCGTTGGCAATTCTTTTTATTTCCGGGTCATTGATGTCTATGTAAGCATTGGCTTCAAGGTATGGCTTTTTCTCTTCAGCAGAAAGCTGCCCATCAGGAGAAGACCGGAGCGGCACCCGCTTCAGCTCTACGACCAGGATCTCACCCTTATTTTCCAGAATCTTCTGGTATTCATTGGCCAGGTCCGGCCAGCCCAGCTCTGGTTGGCTGTGTTTCAGGCGGACGAGCAGCCGGTCGAGACCACGGGCCTGAGGCAACCGCACATTAGCCCTGATGAGCGAAGACTGAAAGAACTGCTCCTGCCCGCGGGAGGCAGCCATGGCCTCCATAACCTCCTGCTCGCTGCTTAAACAGGTGACGATATCGCCGAAGGGCGAAGGCTCAACCGCCTTTACTTCGTTCCCTTCCCCATCCAGCCAGACCTGCCTGGTGGTTTCTATCTGGGAAATCCGGTCGATTACCTTCCTGGCAGTCATCTTATTCCTGCCGCAATCCACCACCTCTTCCCCCGACAGGGTCCTTTCTCCAGAAATTACCTGAGCCAGCTCCGCCAGAATCGTTCGGTATTCAACCTTATCGCCCGGCTTTTTCAATTTCTCAACGGTCAACCGCCCGATGCCCACCGGGCCCAGCAGTCGGCCGCTCGAAGGAATCTCCCGGCTGAACACCTGGTTTCCGGTCAGGTTTTTAATTTTGATCCTGTCTTCTCCAACCTCGATTTCGGTCCTGACCCGGGAGCCGGCCAGGAGCTGTTCGGCCACAATTTTCTTCAAAAGTCCATCATCTGTTTCCAGGTGTTCATAATTAACGTGCATTTCCACTGTCTGTCCCAGGCGCTTGAGAACGATTTTAGACTCGGTTACCGATTTCCAGTACCAGCGACCGGCCTGCTGGACCCTGGACCCGGTCTCCTTGACATAGCCCACGGGTTCCTCTCCCATCCGAATGCTGTACCAGCGTGTTTCCCCTTCATCCGAGGCGACCTGAACCGAACGGGCCAAAACCGCCGGGCTCCAGGCCAGGAAGGCCAGCCACAGAATCATCGCCAGCCGGGCCAGGCCCGGGTTTCCACCCGGACTTTTTTTCCGTTTAATCGTTTTTAGCTCCATCTTTTTGCTGCCTTTCAGTTT
>JABLWX010000091.1 GCA_013178315.1 Candidatus Aminicenantota bacterium | reverse complement strand
AGGGACCTGGCATAGACCAGGTCACCCTTGTCTTCCAGTTCGTGAATGCTGCGGATCAGCTCCCCGACGTAGGGAGTGTATTTTTGTGACTTGAAAACCTCAGCCACCAGCAGGTTGAGCTTCTCGGTGGCTTCCCGGGCAAAGCGGGCGAAATCGTCCACGAAATACTTTTTGTCCTTCAGGTTGTAAAGGTAGATGTTATGGATGGCGTTTTCCACCAGGTCGATGATATCGTCGATTTCGTGCACCAGCTGGTAGATGTCCTCCCGGTCGAAGGGAGTGATGAAACACTGGTTGAGCAGCTTGATGACCCCGTGGGCAATCTGGTCAGCCTTGTGTTCAATTTGCTTGGCCCTTTCCCAGTACTGGGCAGAAGAATTGAAATTGTTGGAAAAATCGTAGAAAACCTGGGTGATTTCCGTCAGGCATACCGAAAGGTCGCTGAAATGCTGGGCGAAGGCCGGTTCCTTGGGCAAGAAGAATTTCATGATTATGACTCGACTATAAAATTAGGCATTAATCTATCTTAATTCCCCGGAAATTTCAACCCCGCCGGAAAGATTTCAGTGGAAGAAGATTGACCGGCCAGGGCGGGTGTGTTATAAGGAGTTCTTATTTTTTGCTGGAGGAACTTAATGTCCGGGTCGTTATTCCGAACCAAGCCAATCCAGGAACTTCTGGCCGAAACCACCGAGGCCGGTCACACCCTCAAAAAGGCCCTCGGGGCCTGGGACCTGGTGGCCATCGGCATAGGCTGCATCATCGGGGTGGGCATCTTCGTCCTGCCCGGGGTCCAGGCCGCCCACCATTCCGGGCCGGGCATCATCCTGTCCTTTGCCATCGCCGCCCTGGCCTGCGCCTGTTCAGCTCTCTGTTATGCCGAGCTGGCGGCCATGATCCCGGTTTCCGGTTCTGCATACACCTACGGTTACGCCACCCTGGGCGAGCTGCCGGGCTGGATCATCGGCTGGGACCTGATCCTGGAATACATGGTGGCCGCGGTCCTGGTCAGCACCGGCTGGTCAGCATACTTCGTCAACCTGCTTAACAACCTCGGGCTAAAACTCCCCCAGCAATGGGTGGCTTCTCCCTGGGACAAGGCGCCGGGCATCATCAATATCCCGGCCATGCTCATAGTGGTCCTGCTCACGCTGTTGTTGATCAGGGGTGTTAAGGAAAGCTCCAGGACCAACATGATCATCGTCATTGTCAAAATTGCCGTCATTCTTTTCTTCATCGTCATGGCCGCCCCCCATGTCAACCCCGAGAACTGGAAGCCCTTCATGCCCTTCGGTTTCAGCGGAGTCATGACCTCGGCGGCCATCGTCTTCCTGGCCTTTGTCGGTTTTGACGCCGTGTCCACCGTGGCCGAGGAGACGGTCAACCCCCAGAAAGACATGCCCATCGGGATCATGGGTTCGCTGCTGGTGGCCACCATCCTCTACATGGCTGTTTCGGCCATCATGACCGGGGTTGTTTATTACACCAAGCTGGGCGTGGCCGACCCCGTGGCCCTGGTCCTGAACGAACTGAACAAGCCCTGGGCCTCGATGATAATCAGCATCGGGGCGCTGGCCGGGATTACTTCCGTTCTCCTGGTGCTGCTCATGGGACAGCCAAGGATTTTCTTCTCCATGAGCCGCGACGGCCTTCTGCCCGAAGCCTTCTCCCGCGTCCATCACAAATATAAGACTCCTGTCGCTACCACTTTGGTCACCGGCAGCATCGTGGCCGTGGCCGCCGGGCTTACCCCGATCAATGTCTCCTCCGAGCTGGTTTCCATCGGCACCCTTTTTGCCTTCATCATCGTCTGCTCCGGAGTGATCCTTCTGCGCTACAAGCGACCCGACTACCGGCGCCCGTTCAAGGTGCCGATGTTCCCCTACCTGCCGGGCCTGGGAGCCCTGCTCTGTGCCTACCTGATGATCAGCCTGCCCCGGACAGCCTGGGAACGGTTCATCATCTGGCTGGCCATCGGCCTGACCATATTCTTCCTGTACGGCCGTCGCCACAGCCGCCTGGAAAAAGAGGCTCAAGCCGGGCAAAAATAAGGCGGCGGGTTTAGGCTGCCTCTGGATTTTTTCCGGGCCTGTGGTAAAATAAGCGGGCGAGTAGCGATAATATATCTTATTGCTCACCATTAATGGCTTTATAATCCATTTTCTTGAAATAGGGTGCTTTTTTCTATGAACGGAACGTTGCAGAGAATGCGAAACATCGGGATCAGTGCCCACATTGATTCCGGCAAGACCACGCTCACCGAGCGCATACTCTATTACTGCAAAAAGATCCACCGCATCCACGAGGTCAAGGGCAAGGAAGGCGGCGGGGCCACCATGGACTACATGGAGCTGGAACGGGAGCGTGGCATCACCATAACCTCGGCCACCACCAACGTCACCTGGAACGACCACTCCATAAACATCATCGACACCCCGGGTCACGTGGATTTCACCATAGAAGTCGAGAGGTCGCTCCGCGTCCTGGACGGGGCCATCCTGGTCCTGTGCTCGGTCGGCGGGGTCCAGTCCCAGACGCTGACGGTAGACAAGCAGCTCAAGAGATATAACGTTCCGGCCATAGCCTTCGTCAACAAGCTCGACCGCATCGGGGCCAATCCCTTCAAGGTCAAAGACCAGATAAACGATAAGCTGGGCAGGCGGGCGGCCCTGCTCCAGGTTCCGGTCGGACTGGAAGATAAGTTCCAGGGACTGGTGGACCTCATCAGGATGAAAGCCTACTATTTTGACGGGCCCAACGGCGAGCTGGTCAGGGAGGAAGAAATCCCGCCCGAGCTGGAAGACCTGGCCTGGCAGTACCGGGAAGAACTCCTGGACGCCGTGTCTCTCTTTTCAGACGAGGTTACCGAAGCCATCCTGGAAGACCGGGTCACCGAAGGAATGCTGCTCCAGGCCATAAGGAAAGGCACGATCAGCCGGGAATTTACCCCGGTGCTGATGGGCTCGGCCTACCGCAACAAGGGCGTTCAGCTCCTGCTCGACGCGGTGGTCAATTACCTGCCCGACCCGTCGGAAGTGGAAAATATCGCCCTGGACCTCGACCAGGAAGAAAAGCCTGTTATCCTGAAAGCCGACCCCACCCTGCCCTGCGTCTCCTATGCCTTCAAGCTGGAAGAAGGGCCCTACGGCCAGCTGACCTACATCAGGATCTACCAGGGCAGCCTGAGAAAGGGCGACGAGCTCTATAACACCAGGTCCAAGCAGAAGTTCAAGGTGGGACGGGTGGTCCGGATGCATGCCGACCACATGGAAGACATTGAAGGGGCGGTGGCCGGTGATATCGCCGCCCTGTTCGGGGTGGACTGCGCCTCCGGCGACACCATCTGTTCGCCCGGGCTTAATTACGCCATGACCTCCATCTACGTCCCGGAGCCGGTCATTTCCCTGGCCATAGAAGCCAGCGACAAGCTCTCGGCCGACCGCCTGGCCAAGGCCTTAAACCGCTTCACCAAGGAAGACCCCACCTTCCGCGTCTACATCGACCCGGAGTCCAAGCAGACCATCATCCAGGGCATGGGAGAACTTCACCTGGATGTCTACGTGGAAAGGATGAAGCGAGAATACCGGGTGGAAGTGGTGACCGGCCGGCCCCAGGTGGCCTACCGGGAAGCCATCACCGCCAGGGCTGACTTTGATTACACCCACAAGAAGCAAACGGGTGGAGCCGGTCAGTTCGGCCGGGTCATAGGTTACATAGAACCCTTCGACGGCCAGTATGAATTCGTCAACGAAGTCAAGGGTGGACACATTCCCCGGGAATTCATCCCCTCCTGCGACAAGGGCTTCCAGGCCATGCTGAAAAAGGGGCAGCTGATAGGCAGTCCAATTATCGGGCTGAGGGTGGTCCTGACCGACGGTCAGTTCCACCCGGTTGATTCCTCCGACATCGCTTTCCAGATGGCCGCCCAGGGCGCTTTCAAGCAGGCCTACAAGAAGGCCAAGCCCCAGATCCTGGAGCCCATCATGAAGGTGGTGGTGGAAACGCCGTCGGAGTTTTCTGGAAACGTCTTCGGCAGCCTGAACCAGCGCCGGGGCATAATTGTCAGTTCCATCGAGGACGGCAGTTACTCCAGGATAGAGGCGGAGGTGCCGCTCAGCGAGATGTTTGGTTACTCGACCGTTCTCCGGTCGATGACCCAGGGCAAGGCCGAGTTCACCATGGAATTCTTAAAATACAGCCGGCTGCCGGCCTCGCTGGCCGAGCAACTGATGGAAGAACACCGGCAGAAGCTGGAAGCCGGGGACAAGCAATAGAGGGCGCAGGAGAAAAAATGGTCAAAAAAATTCTATACGCCAGGAGCCCGATCAAGACACTGGAAAAAAACCTCAGAGGCGGGTTCGGCCCGGGTCACCTGGGAGTCTTTGCCTCGAGGAAAGGGGTGGGCAAGACCGCCTGCCTGGTGCAGATAGCCCTGGACCGGTTGTTCGAGGACAAGCCGGTCATTCACGTCTCCTATGCCAGCCGGGTAGATTACATAATCAGCTGGTACGAAGAACTCTTCAAGAAACTGGCCAGCCGGGAAAACCTGAAGTCGGAGATGGAAGTCCATGACCGTGTGGTCAGGAACCGGGTCATCCTGAATTTCCGGCAGGAAGGCATGAAGACCGAACAGGTCCTAAAGAGCATCGAAGCCCTGCTCGGGCCCGGCAACTTTGCCGCCCGGACCATCATCGTCGACGGCTTCAATTTTTACCTGCCCTGCGCCGAAGACCTGGCCCAGTTCAAGAAATTTGCCGTCGACCGGCAGCTCGAGTTCTGGTTCAGCTGCTCGCTCAAGGGCGAGGACCCGCTCTTTGACGACCAGGGCCTGCCCTTCGTCCTGAAGGATTACCTGTCCTCTCTGGATATAATCATCACCCTGGAACACGACAACGGCCGGGTCAGGTTGAACCTGGTCAAAGACCACGACCAGATTTCCAGCAAGAAGCTCAGACTGGAGCTTGACCCCCAGACCCTCCTCCTGACCAGAATCTGAAATATATTACTCGGCCGGCCCATCCGGGCCAGCGCTCATTTTTCTTGACCTTTTCTCGCCCCCAGAATATCATAGCCATCGCTGGTAATTCTTGATTAAAAATTATGACACGGCTGTCGGTCATCATAAATCATCATCCGGAGGTGGTTACATGCCAAGAAAACTCTTCCTTTTTATTCTCGGGATCGTGGTCATGAGTGCCGTCCTGCAGGCTTCTTTTACCAAAAGCGACATCAAGGTCCACCAGCTGGACAATGGCCTCAAAATCATCTTCTTTGAAGACCACAAGATTCCCAGTATCTCCTACTACACATTTTTCAGGGTCGGCTCGCGCAACGAGCGCCCCGGCCTGACCGGCGTCTCTCACTTCATCGAGCACATGATGTTCAACGGGACCAAGAAGTTCGGACCGGGCGAGTTCGACCGGGTCATGGAATTTTACGGTGGGGCCAACAACGCCTACACCAGTGATGACCTGACCGCCTACACCGACTGGTTCCCGCCCCACGCCCTGGAAAAGATGGTGGAGATGGAAGCCGACCGGATGCAGGGTCTGATCTTCGACCCCGAGGTCTTTGAATCCGAGCGAGGGGTGATAGCTTCCGAAAGGCGCATGGGGGTGGAGAACAACAACGAAGCCATCCTCCAGGAAAACGTCCGGGCCACGGCCATCATGGCCCATCCCTACCACTGGGATGTCATCGGCTGGATGAGCGACATCCTGAGCTGGCGCCGGGACGAGGTCATCGAGTACTACCGCACCTACTATGCTCCCAACAACGCCGTGCTGGTGGTGGTCGGCGACTTTGACAGCCAGAAAACACTGGAGCTGATCAAGAAGTACTATTCGGGCATACCGGCACAGACCCCGCCACCCCCGGTTACCACCGAGGAACCTCCCCAGATGGGCCGCAAGGAGGTGGTCATAAAGAAGGAGGCCCAGACTCCTTCCTTCATGGTCGTTTACCATGCCCCCAAATGCCAGGACCCGGATTTCTTCGTGCTATCCGTCCTGGAAAAACCGCTGCTGAGCGGCGAAAGCAGCCGCCTCTACCGCCGGCTGGTTCGCGACGAGCAACTGGCCATCTCGGTCTACGGCGGGGTGGAAGAGAAAATCGACCCTTACCTCTTCAGCATCTCGGTCAAGCCCCGTCCGGGAGTGGACCTGGACAAGATTGAGAAGATCATCGACGAAGAGCTGAACAAGATAATAGAGCAGGGCATTACCGAGCAGGAATACCAGAAAGCCCTGAATATTGTCCGCAGCGATTTTTACTACAGCCTGCAGACCAACTCCGGCAAGGCCAACCTGCTGGGGGCCAGCGAGCTGCTGTTCGGAAGTTACGAGAATCTCTTTACCATCGTTGACCGCTATTCCCGGGTAAAACGCGAAGATATTCCCGTCGTGGCCAAAAAATATTTCCATGAACTCAATAAAACCGTGGGCAAGCTTATCCCGCAAGGAGGGAACTGACCATGAAAAGAACGATTGCTCTGCTGCTTTTTATAATAATTCTATATCCGGTGGTGACCATGGCCTCTGAAAGACTACCGAAACCAGAAAAACTGACCCTGAAAAACGGGTTGACCGTCTATTACCTGAAGAACCCCGAACTGCCGCTGGTGAGTTTCCGGGTGTTAATACCCGGGGCCGGCAGTGCCTTCGAACCCGAGGGCTACGACGGCCTGGCCAATCTGACCGCCACCCTGTTGCTCAAGGGAACCAGGACCATGACGGCAGAACAGATCGCCGAAGCCCTGGACTTCATGGGGGCCAGGCTCAGGGTATCAGATGCAGAGGAATACGCCCTGGCCTACGGAGAATCGCTGGCCGAGCACCTGCCGCGTCTCCTGCAGATTGCCGCCGACTGCCTCGCCTCCCCGGCCTTCAAAGAAGACGAGTACAAGAAGGAGCTGTCAAGAAAGGCAGACGCCCTCAAATCCCTGAAAGACAATCCGGGTTCGGCCCTGCGCCTCTACTTTCGTAAAGCTTATTTTGGCGACCATCCTTTTGGCCACCTGTCTTCGGGCACCGAGTCTTCGCTCAAAAAGATGTCGCTCGAGGAAATAAAGAAATTCTTCGCGGCCCGCTACCGGCCGGACCTGGCCATCATGGCCGTGGTCGGCGATATCGACCGGAAGCCCCTGCTTGACCTGCTGAACAAGACCGTCGGTCAGTGGCCGAAACCGGCCACGCCTCCGCCGGGCCTGACCATTCCTCCCGTTCCAGCTCCCCGGGGCCAGAAATTGGTTTTTATCGATAAGCCCGACGCCACCCAGAGCTATTTCTCCCTGGGTGCCATCGGCTTCCCGGTCAAGGATGCCATCGCCGCCCGGGCCAGCCTGATGAATACCCTGTGGGGCGGGAGGTTCACTTCCTGGTTGAACACCGAGCTGCGCATCAAGCGCGGCCTGACCTACGGAGCCAGCAGCGGTTTTCAGTCCTGGAAGGAAGGCGGAATCTTCAGTGCTTCTTCCTACACCAAGAACGATAAGATCGGCGAGATGCTGGACATAACTTTCGACCTCCTGAAAAAGGCCCGGGAACAGGGCTTCAGCAAGGAAGAGGCAGAGAGCGCCCGGAACTACCTCCTGGGACAGTTCCCGCAGACCCTGGAAACCAACAGCAGCAAGGCCAACGCCTACCTCCGCGTCGTCTACTATGGCCTGGGCTTTGATTATTACGACAAGTACCTTGACGAAATAAATACGATAAAAGCCGCGGACCTGAAGGCGGCCGCGGTCAAGTTGCTCCCGGAGAAGGATTTCGTGCTGGTGGTCGTGGGCAAGGGCGAGGAAGTCCGCAAGATTCTCAGCAAGTACGGCCAGTTCCAGGAGAAGAAAATCACCGACCCGGATTTTTAAGATAGAAGTCCGGACGACACAAGCTAACCTGTTTCTGGTTCCAGATTAAAAGCGGCGGCATGCTGCCATCAGAAATAAGAGGTCTGTGTATCAAAATTTGAACTCTCTATATGCGGTCTTTCTACAAGAGCGCGGCAAACCAGATTAACACTGTCAGGTTATTTTTCTGCGGGATTTTAAAATCGACGGAACGCACCGTCGAGCTTAATCAAAGGAATCTCTAATTGAGTTATCGCCCGGGCCAGCTATAAAACTTCACTGCTCGAGCTGAGCTACTTGAAGATGTTCAGGAAGAGGGTGATGATCAGGGCATTGGTGAAGTCGATGAAAAAGGCCCCGACCATCGGCACCACCAGGAAGGCCCGAGGGGCCCGGCCGTAGCGTTCGACGATGGCCTTCATGTTGGCCATGGCGTTGGCCGTGGTGCCCAGGGCAAAACCGCAGTAGCCGGCGCTCATGACCGCAGCTTCATAGTCTTTGCCCATCAGCCGGAAGACCGCCATGGCGGCCAGGGCCACCAGCAACACCTGGGCCAGGAGAATCACCAGCATCGGCAGAAACAGCCCGGCCAGTTCCCACAGCTTCAGGGTCATCAGGGCAATCACCAGGAAAAGATTCAGGGCCACGTGCCCCAGGTCATCTATTACTTTCTGGTCAAGCTCCAGCCAGCCGGTCAGGTCGTCGAAGTTCCTGATGATGGCGGCCACGAACATGGCCCCGATGTAGGCCGGAAGCGTTATTCCCAGGCTGGCAAACCACTTGCTTACCCAGGACCCCACCCACATGGCCACCAGGATGATGACCACGCTCTTGAGAAGAACAAAGGAGCTTCTCTCTTCATCAGCAGCCGCCCCGGCCGGCTTCTTGGTGAGAAGCTCTTCGACCACCTGTTCAGCCTCAACTTCCGGAACTTCGAGACCTTTTATCCTAGCTTTTTTCAACCTGTTCTTTTCAATGAGGAAAGTACCAACCGGACCACCCAGCAGTCCACCGGAAATGATCCCGAAGATGGCCGCGGCCACCGCGGCCGTGGTGGCCGCCGAGACCCCGGCCTGTTCAAAGACCGGGCCAAAGGCCAGGGCCGTGGCCGGGCCGCCGGTCTGGGTAACCGAACCGCAGATGACGCCGAGCAAAGGGTTCAGGCCGAAGGGCAGGGCCAGGACTATCCCCAGGATATTCTGGAAAACGACCATGACCGTGGCCACCAGGAAAAAAAGCAATACCTGCGGGCCACCGACCTTCAGCAGCGACAGGCTGGCGGCGAAACCGATGGTGGTGAAAAAGGCAATCATCAGCGGGTCGCGCAGGGTGGTGTCAAATTGTACGGGCGTTACCCGGTAATGATGGAAAACCAGCATCACCAGGGAGACCAGCAGGCCGCCGACGACCGGGGCCGGGATGTTGAAACGGTCGAATATTTTTATCCAGCGCCGCAGTCCGTACCCGGCAAACAGAACCAGCCCGGCAAAAGCCACCGTTTGTACGAGGTCCAGCTTAAGCAACTGCTTTCCTTTCTAATTGCTTAGATTTACCATTTTTTATCCGGACACTCAACCACTTTTTGCTGATCTAAAGGAAAAGTAGTTCTTCCTGTAAAACAAAAGTAATACTTTACAGCCAAGCCGGGGAAGATGGCCTGGGATGAAGGACAATAAACCTTTGGCAATTTATGACCAGGAAAGTTTATGAAGAGACCAAGATAGGAATAATGATGGCTGGAAATCAGGTTAATACTTCCGGTCCTGATTAAAAATAGAAAGGGACAAATCAAATATTTATGAAGAAGATTCCGGATACCGCCCCTGGACCCGGGTAGATTAATTCTATTTTTTTATCACCCCGGCAATTGTACAGATAAGCGGCACTGCCCACTTAGTAGCCGAGCACCCGGGCTTTTTCAGGCTCTTTTCCTGGCGGCCACTTTTTCCAGCAGGCGCTGACGGGTATAGGGAATGAGCCCGCCGGCATCGATGATGGCCTGCCTGGCCTTGGGCAGGGGTTCAACCTTGAATTCCTTACCAGAGGTCCGGTTGATTATTTTATCCGGCAGGATTTCCAGCTCGTCGCCTTCTTCGGCTTCAACCTCCGGGCAGACCACCAGCCGCAGGCCGAGGTTGATGGCATTCTGCAGGAAAATCCGGGCAAAGTTCCTGGCCACGATCACCAGCTCGTGTCCCTTCAGGGTGGAGGCAGCCTGTTCCCGGGATGACCCGCAGCCAAAATTCTTGCCGGTCACCACCACCGAGCCGGGCGGTACCTGGCCGCTCTTCAGCCTGGCGTTAAATTCGGGAAAGTCGGCAAAGGCATACTGGGGGGTTTCGGTAGGCAGGACCGTGGCCATAAAACGGCCCGGATAGATTATGTCGGTGGAAATATCATCGCCAAGTTTTAAGACCACTCTGGCCATGTTACTTGCCTCCTTTCCTGGGGTCGGTGATGTACCCGGTCAGAGCACTGGCCGCAGCCACGGCCGGCGAACAGAGATATACATCAGCCTTAGGGTTGCCCATCCGGCCCTTGAAATTGCGGTTGGTGGTGGACAGGGCCACTTCACCGTCACCCAGGGCTCCCTGGTGAACCCCCAGGCAGCAGCCGCAGCCCGGGTTCATGATGACCGCCCCGGCCTTGACCAGGTCGGCAATGTAGCCCAGTTTCAGGGCCCGCTGGTAGATGCGGAAGGAAGCCGGGAAGACCAGCATCCTGACGCCCTTGGCCACTTTCTTTCCTTTAAGGATTCTGGCGGCCACCGCCAGGTCATCCAGCCGGCCGTTGGTGCAGGAACCGATGACAATCTGGTCCACTTTGACCTTGCCCACCTGGCGGACCGGTTTAACATTATCCACCGTGTGCGGGCAGGCCACCATCGGCTCCAGCCTGGAAACGTCTATTCCCACCACTTTTTCATATTCGGCATCGGGGTCTGGTCCAAAAATTTCAATTTTTCCTTTAACCCTGGCCTCTTCCCTGAGGTAACGCAGGGTTTCTTTATCTGGGGGCACTATTCCAGAAGTGGCTCCAGCTTCGACCGACATGTTGCAGACAGTCAACCTGCCGGAAGTGTCCATGTTCTCGATGGTCGGGCCATGGTATTCCAACACCTTGAAATTGGCCCCCTCGGCCGTGATCAGCCCGATGAGGTACAGTATGAAATCCTTGGGCAGAACGTGGCGAGGAAACCGGCCCTTGGCCACCACCTTGATGGTTCCTGGGACTTCCACGTTGAGCACCTGTCCCAGGGCCCAGACCGAGGCCATCTCCGTGGCCCCGATGCCGAAGCTGAAGGCACCCAGGGCCCCGTGGGAAGTGGTGTGGCTGTCGGTGCCCACCACCAGCGTGCCCGGCAGGACGTAACCGCTTTCCGGCAAAATCTGGTGGCAGATGCCGCCCTCGTCGCCCCGGATGTCGTGAAATTTCTTGATCTTCTGGGCAGCTACGAATTCCCTGATTTTCTTCTGGTTGGTAGCCGTCTTGGAGCTCTCGGCCGGCACCCGGTGGTCCAGGATGATGGCGATCTTATCCGGGTCCCAGACGCGGGGCTTTAACCCCGTATCCTTATAAACTTCCAGGAATTGATTGATGACCAGGGCCGCATTCTCGTGCGACATGGCCAAGCTGACTTTAGGCTCAACCACCTGGCCCGCCTTAACTTTCTTCTGGCCGGTGGCCCTGGCCAGAATCTTTTCCACCATGGTCAGGCCCATCTTCTAACCTCCTTCCCGGCCGTCCGCCGGGTTGATTATTTACTCAGAGCCTCAAAATTTAAATACCGTTTTCAGTTCCGATTATCACAGGATTAACTCTTGTCTTGCCCACTTCCGAGCCATCAGCCGGGGATTTTATCTATACTTGAACTCCAGCTTTTCCTTGGGCAGGTATTCTTCTTCCAGCTTCCGGTAATCCTTGAGCCCGACAAAGGTCGTGTATTCCTCGAAGCTGGACAGCCACTGGGTCTGCCCGGCCAGGATGCCGGTCGGAGAATTCTTCAGGGCGGTGAAGAACTCCATCAGGGCCTTGTGCATGACCATGATCGAAGCTACCGGGATGGAAACACGGCCCACGCCCATTTTGGCCAGCTCCGGGATGGGAATGAGTTCGGTCTTAACGCCGCTCACGGCATCCATCAGGTTGACCGAGAGCGGACCCTTTATTTCCTTAACCGCTCTCTCTATGTCCGCCCGGCTTTTGATGCCGTCTATGAAAGCCAGGTCAGCCCCGGCCTCGAGGTACAGGTTGCAGCGCCGGATGGCCTCGTCCAGGCCGGCCACGGCAAAGACATCCGTCCTGGCATTGATGATGAAATCGGGGTCGAGGCGGTCGCGAACCCTGGCGCAGGCCTTAATCTTTCCAACCATCTCTTCGGCCGGGATGACTTCCTTGCCGGCCATGTGGCCACAGCGCTTGGGGAAGACCTGGTCCTCGATGTTCAGGCCGGCCGCGCCCATGGTGATGACCCGCTCGGTAACCCAGGCGGCGTTGATGGCGTTGCCGCCGCCGGTATCGACGTCGGCCATGACCGGGATGTTGACGGCCTGGACAATATTCCAGGTCAGGTCCAGGACATCCTTCATCTGGACCAGACCGACATCGGGCCTGGCCAGGAGCGAACCGGCCAGCCCGAAGCCCGAAACCTGGATGGCTTCAAAGCCGCATTTTTCGATGATCTTGGCACTCAGGGCATCGTGGCAACCGGGAACCACCA
>JABLWX010000090.1 GCA_013178315.1 Candidatus Aminicenantota bacterium | reverse complement strand
ATGAGCTCCTGGCCGCCGGGGTTGGAATTTCGGTGTTCATAGACAGCTGGGCCTACAAGATGGAGGCAGCCGAGGGAATTGCCTACAACGCTTCCTATTGCACTCAAAGAGGGGTCCTGGTCTCCATCAACTCCGATAGCTCGGAAAGGGTGCGACGCCTGTTCAATGAAGCCGGCAAGGCGGTCAAGTACGGCCTGACCCCGGATGAAGCCCTGAAGATGGTGACCATCAACGCCGCCCGCCAGCTGGGAGTTGACCGCCTGGTGGGAAGCATCGAGGTCGGGAAACAGGCCGACCTGGCCCTGTTCAACGAACACCCGATGAGCGCCTATACCCGCTGCGACCTGACCATTATCGAAGGCGAGGTCTACTTCGACCGTCAGCAGGTAATCAAGGAAAGAGAAGAGGCCGCCAGGAAAGGAGGAAACTGATGTTTGCCAGAAAAATCTGCTTTAAGCAATATTGGCCGCTGTCATTCCTGTTAATTTTATTCTTAACCACCTGGCTGGCGTCACCGATAGAAGCCCGGGCAGACGTAAAAAATAGCGAGACCGGGTCAGCTTTGCTGGCCATCATCAATGCCCGGATTGTCCCGGTCGTCGGCCAGGAAATTCCCTCGGGAACCATCCTGGTTGAGAACGGGAAAATAAAGGCCCTTGGACCCAACCTGGAAATTCCGGCCGGGGCCAGAATTATAGAGGCCCGGGGCCTGACCGCTTACCCGGGAATGATCGACGGTTATTCTTCCCTGGGGCTGGTGGAGATAAGCGGTGTTTCGGCCACGGTTGACAACCGGGAGACCGGGCGAATCAATCCCCAGGTCAAGGCCATCGAAGCTCTGAAGTACGACTCCATGCACATTCCAATTGCCCGGGCCAACGGAATCGTGGCCGCGGTGGTGGCCCCATCCGGTGGATTGATAGCCGGCCAGAGCACCCTGGTCAAGCTCGACGGCTGGACCAACCGGGAAATGGTAATCAAGGAAAGCCTGGCCCTGGTGGTCGAGCTTCCAGGCATAAGGGGTGGAAGGCGTGGATTCATGGGAATGGGTACCCAGCAGGCAGCCATCTCCACCGAGCGGGCCCTGGCCGAGCTGAAAGAATTGTTTCACCGGGCCAGAATGTATGAGATAAGAAGAGAGCAGGCCGCCAAAAATCTGTTGCTCGCCAGGCCCGATTTCGACGAAACCAGCCACTGCCTGCTGCCGGTGGTTAAGGGGGAGCTGCCGGTCATCTTTTCGGTCCAGGCTGACAAAGACATCCTGCAGACCATCCGCTTTGTTCAGGAAGAAAAGATAAAGGCCATATTCTACGGGGTCCACCAGGGCTACAAGGTGGCCGGGGAAATCAAGAAAGCCGGCATCCCCTGCCTCATCGGTTCGCTCTACGACCAGCCGCCGGTCCGGGAAGACGGCTATGACTCGCTGTTCTTGAACCCGGTACTCCTCAACCAGGCCGGGGTGAAAATTGCCTTTTCCTCATCCAGCTCCAGCGCGGCCAAGGACCTTCCCTACCATGCGGCCAAGGCTGCGGCCTTCGGACTTGACCGCCTGGAAGCCCTGAAGGCAGTGACTATCTACCCGGCCGAAATATTCGGCGTGGATAAGCTCATGGGCAGCCTGGAAGCCGGGAAACTGGCCAACATCGTCCTGGCCGACGGCGACCTGCTGGAACTCGGCACCCGGATTGAAAAGGTATTCATCGAAGGCCGGGAGGTGGACCTGAGCAACCGCTACACCGAGCTGCTGGAAAAATTCAGGAAAAGGGAAAAGGAGAAATGACATGAATCACCCCGGGCTGCCTGAAAAAATTGATCGTCCCGGAGGAACTCCCCTAACCAGATTCAGGCGACTGCTGCCCCTGTTTCTTCTGGCCGCCCTACTCTGTTACCAGCCAGGACTTGCCGCCGGACCGGAAAACACCCAGGCCGCAAAGAAAAAAGCGGCGGTAAAAATTGGAAAGGAAAAAAAGTTCATTCTGGACTGGCTGGGAGAGAAAGAACAGCTGGAATTCTTTGGCCACATCTCCGACCGCATCTGGTCCTATGCCGAGCTGGGCCTTCAGGAATTCAAGTCTTCGCAACTTCTGGCCGACACCCTGGAGCAGGCCGGGTTCAAGGTGGAGCGAGGGCTGGCCGGCATGCCGACCTGTTTCGTGGCCAGCTACGGGGAGGGGAAACCGGTCATCGGCTTTCTGGGCGAATTTGACGCCCTGCCGATGCTTTCCCAGAAAGGGCGGGTGCCCAGGAAGGACCCGGTCGTCGAAGGCGCCCCGGGTCACGGCTGTGGTCACAATACCATGGGCACGGCCGCGGTGGCCGCGGCCATGGCCACCAAGAAGGCCATGGAAAAATTTGGACTAAAGGGAACGATCAAGGTAATTGGCTCGCCGGCCGAAGAAATCCTGGCCAGCCGGCCTTACATGGTCAGGGCCGGCCTGTTCAGAGACGTGGACGCCGTCATTGATAACCACAGCTCAAGCGATTTCGGCACGGCCTACGGGGTATCGGGGAACGCGGTGATTTCCGCCATCTTTACCTTCAGGGGAAAAACGGCCCATAGCGCCGGGGCCCCCTGGGCCGGACGCAGTGCCCTGGACGCGGTGGAACTGATGAACGTGGCCACCAATTACCTCCGTGAACACCTCAACCCCGCCCATCGCCTCCATTACATCATCCTTGAAGGCGGCCAGGCTCCTAACGTTGTGCCCGACAAAGCTTCGGTCTGGTATTACATCCGGAATACCGACGACGAGCTGGAAGCGATGTTTGAACGGGTGGCGAACTGCGCCAGAGCCGCGGCCTTGGCCACCGGGACCGAACTGGCCGAAGTCAGGGTGCTGAGCGCCACCCACCAGTTCCACGGAAACCGGGCCCTGGCCGAACTCCTCCAGAAGAACATCGAGCTGGCTGGGATGCCAGCCTGGGACAAGGAAGAAGAAGAGTTCGCCCAGGCCCTGCAGCAGGAACTGAAGTCGGAAGAAAAGGGCCTAAAAAGAGAGGTCAGTCCGCTACGTGAGCCGAGAGACTCATTCATCGGCGGCGGCTCCACCGACGTGGGCGAGGTGACCCTGGTGGCTCCGACGGCCACGGTTCGTTTCCCGTCCAGCGTCCCCGGGGCTATCGGCCATCACTGGTCAACCGTGGCTTCGGTCTACGGCTCAATTGCCTGGAAAGGATTGAACGCGGGAGCCAGGGCCATGGCCCTCACCGCCCTCGACCTGCTGACCGGGCCGGAAGAGCTAAAAAAAATCAGGGCCGAATTTGAAGAACATATGAAGACCCATTCATATAAATCCTTCCTGCCGCCGGAGGCCACTCCCCCGCTGGATATCAACCGGTCCCTGATGGAGAAATGGAGAGCCCTGCTGGAACAGTATGAGATCAAAGACTGAGCGGAAGACAGAATAATCCTCAATTGGAAAAGGAACCCTGGCTGCTGATAGCCGGGGTGTAAATGAAGAGCCTCCGCCTCCAACCTGGTTTCAGGCTGGTTCTCGGGCCCGGTTCGTGGTTAACCTGAACGTCCGGACCGGGCCGGACCGATTTCAGGCCTGACCCAGGTCAGCCAGAAACCTATTCATCCCGACACGGACCAAGCCGCGCCCGGCCATGTGGCCCAGCTGGATCAGGCCGCCTCAGGCCGCCAGCCTGGCTTCAACCCATCAGCGGTAAATCGGCTTCAGGCCCATTACCCGGAACATGAAAGAATACTTGTCCGTAAGCTCGTCTATGGCCTTGGTGACGTTACTGGAGCCGTGCCCGGAGCGGGTTTCAATCCGGATCAGCACCGGCCGGTTGCAGGCCTGTTTTTCCTGCAGGGTGGCCGCAAACTTGAATGAATGGGCCGGCACCACACGGTCGTCATGGTCGGCCGTGGTCACCATGGTGGCCGGATAGCAGACCCCATCCCTTATATTGTGCAGCGGCGAGTACTTGAAAAGGTAACGGAACTGGTCTTCCCTGTCGCTCGAACCGTACTCCACCACCCAGCCCCAGCCCACGGTAAACTTGTGGTAGCGCAGCATATCCATGACACCCACCGCCGGGAAGGCCACGCCGAAAAGCTCTGGCCTCTGGGTCATGACCGCGCCCACCAGCAAGCCGCCGTTGGAAGCGCCGGAGATGGCCAGGTATTTGGACGAGGTATACTTTTCGCTGATCAGGTACTCGGCGGCCGCGATGAAGTCGTCAAAGACGTTCTGCTTGTTTTCCAGCATCCCGGCCCGGTGCCATTTTTCTCCGTACTCTCCTCCGCCTCTCAGGTTGGGCTGGGCATAGACGCCACCGTTTTCCAGGATGATCAAGATTGTCGGGTTGAAGCCCGGGGTCAGGCTGACATTAAAACCCCCGTAGGCCGTCAGCCAGGTCGGATTCTTACCATCCAGAACCAGTCCCCTTTTGTGGACGATAAACATCGGCACCCTGGTTCCGTCCTTGCTGTTATAGAACACCTGCTTGACCTCGAAATCTTCAGGGTTGAATTTTACCTGCTGCCGGACAAAGACTTCAGACTGGCCGCTGGCCAGGTCATACTTATAGATGGTCGGAGGATAGTTGAAGGATTGAAAGGTGTAAAAAATGACCTTGTCGTCCCGCCAGCCGCCAAAGCCCGAGGCCGTGCCGATGGTCGGCAGTTCAACTTCCGTGATGAGCTCGCCGCTGGGCCGGTGCTGGTAAACCCTGGTCCGGGCATCCTGGAGGTAGGAAGCGAACAGATAGCCGCCGGCCATGCTGGCCGAGACCAGGACTTCAGGTTTTTCGGGCAGGATTTCCTGCCATCTATCCGGGGACGGGTTCCTGGGGTCGACCAGGACCAGGCGGAAATTTGGGGCCCCGAGGTTGGTCCTGACCAGGAACTTGTCGCCCAGGTTATCGATGACCTCGCTGTCGTGGTCGAAGCCGGGGATTAGAAGCTGGAAATCAGACTTTTTTGCGGTCAAATCTTTCCAGTAGAGTTCATTGCCGGAGGTTCCGGCCGAGACATCCAGAACGGCAAACTTCTGGTCCTCGGTCACCCCCAGGTTAAAATATCTGAGCGGATTTTTCGGGTCCTGGTAGATGAGGGTATCTTTCTCCTGCGGCTCGCCCAATTTGTGATAAAAGACCTTCTGGAACTCGTTGCGGGCGCTAAGCTCCTGGCCCGGGGCCGGCTGATCGTAGCCGCTGTAGAAAAAGCCATCTTGGTACCAGGCCGCGCCAGAAAACTTAACCCAGCGGATCCTGTCCGGAAGCTCTTTCCGGGTGGCAATCTCCATCACCCTCAGCTCCGACCAGTCGGAGCCAGCCTCGGAGCGGTTGATGGCCACGTACCGAAAATCTGGAGAGAAACCGGCCAGGCCGATCCTGACCGTTCCATCCGGCGAAAGCTGGTTGGGGTCGATGAAGACTTCCGGCTGCCCGTCCAGGCCCTTCTGGATATAAATTACGGACTGATTCTGCAAGCCATCGTTCTTGTAGAAGAAATAATATTCTCCGGCCCTGATGGGCTGCCCCATCCGTGGATAGTTGTATATGTCCTTAAGGCGTTCGCGAATTTTTTCACGGTAGGGAATTTTTTCCAGGTAAGCGAAGGTTACCCGGTTCTGTTCTTCCACCCATTTCTTGGTCTCCTCGGAATTGTCGTCTTCCAGCCAGCGGTAGGGGTCGGCTACCCTGGTGCCGAAATAATCATCAACCTGGTCCACTTTTTTGGTCTGGGGATAGATAATCTTTTCCTCCGCTTTCCGGCAGGCCGAAGCCGCTACCAGAATAATCATAACACAGGTAAATAAGACCACGGTTGCCATTTTGCCCTTGGTCATTGGAGCCTCCATTAAGGATTTGAGACTTTATACATAGCACAACCGGGAAAATTGTTCCAGAGAATAAAGGGAATAAAGAAAATTGAAGACCGGGCCGGGCTGTGGTATTTTATGCCATCTGAAGGAGGTGGCCATGCTGTCAACTTACTTCGGCCTGTTTATCATGCCCGGCCTGATCCTGGTCCTGGCCCTGGTCCTGGGCCTCAGGAAGGGAGGAAAGAAATGAACACCCTGAGCATTCATACCAATACCTGGGCCCTGGCCGCATTCATTCTATATGTGGTAATGATGGTTTCGGTCGGCATTATCACCGCCAGGTTTTCTTCCCGCGGCATCGGAGAATTTTTCCTGGGCGGGAGAAAAATGAAGTCCTTTGTGGTGGCCCTGGCCGCGGTGACTTCCGGCCGTTCGGCCTGGTTGCTCATCGGCGTCTCCGGTATGGCCTTCACCCGGGGGGTCTCGGCCGTCTGGGCCGTGGTCGGGTACATCCTGGTCGAGCTGTTCATGTTCATCTTCCCCGGCAAGCGCCTGCGCTACTTCACCGGGAAGATGGGCGACATCACCATTCCCGATTACCTGGAGTCAAGGTTCGAAGACAACCGGCACCTGCTGCGGCTGTTTGCCCTGATTCCCATCCTGATTTTCATGACGGCCTACGTGGCCGCCCAGTTCAATGCCGGCGGTAAATCCCTGGCCGCCAGTTTCAACGTGACCCCGCTCCAGGGAATCCTGATAACCGCGGCCATAGTCATTTTCTACACGGTCCTGGGCGGATTCATGGCTGTTTGCTGGACGGATACCCTCCAGGCTTTTTTTATGATTTTTGCCCTGATGATTCTTCCGGTTATCGCCATTATTCATTTCGGCGGCCTGGGCCGGATGTTCTCTGTCCTCGGGAATATTTCCCCGGGCTACCTTGACACCTTCGCCATCGGCTTCGGGGCCTGGCTGGGATTTGTCGGCATAGGTTTCGGTTCTCCCGGCAATCCCCATATCCTTAACAAATACATGAGCATCGAAGAACCAGAAAAACTGAACAGGACCGGCCTCATAGGAACCATCTGGAACGTCCTGATGGCCTGGGGCGCCGTCTTCATCGGGCTGGCCGGAAGAGCCCTGTACCTGGACGTGGCCAACCTGCCCGGAAAAGACCCGGAAAATGTCTATCCTCTGCTCGGTTCCCAGCACCTTCATCCCTTTCTTTTCGGGTTAACCATAGCGGCCATCTTTGCGGCCATAATGTCCACCGCTTCTTCCCAGTTGCTGGTGGCCTCCTCGGCCGTGGTCCGGGACGCCTACCAGAAGATTATCGCCAGCCACAGGCAGATTGCTGAAAAGAAGCTGGTGTTGATCAGCCGGGTCTTTACCCTGCTGGTGGCCCTGGTGGCCCTGCTGTTTGCCGCCTACGCCAACAAGCTGGTCTTCTACCTGGTGCTGTTTGCCTGGGGCGGGCTGGGAGCGGCCTTCGGCCCGGCCGTCCTGCTATCGCTTTACTGGAAAAAGACCACCATGGAAGGAGTCATCGCCGGCATCCTGGTCGGTTCTTTCACCGAAATCGCCTGGTATCTTATCCCGTCGCTCAAGGCCCTGGTGGCCGAGTGGGTCCCGGCCTTCATCCTTTCCTTCTTAACCGTGGTCCTGGTCAGCCTCTATACCCGGCCCCCGGCCAGGGTGGAAGAATACATGCGATACATGAAGGGACTTAGTTGAACAGCCTGGATTCTTAACATGTTTTTCTTCGTCGGTGGTATCAGCCCGAGAGCCAAGAAGCTGGATGAGCTGTCCGGAACCTGCCCGCGCTGCGGATTGTCGACCCTGTACCTGGTCAGGGTTGACCACTACCTCAACCTTTTTTTCATCCCGCTTTTCCCGGTCAAAAAAGGACGACCTGTCCGGCTCTGTGAAAACTGCGGGCTGGAAATTCCAGAGCACGAAACGTGGCCACGCCGGCCAGAAGTCCAGGATTCCAGGGCGACCGGAACCTGCCCGGCTTGTGGCCGTCTTCTGGATCCTGGTTTCCGCTTCTGTCCATACTGCGGGCGGTCTTTAAACTGAAGGTTAACTCTGGTAATATCACAACCAAAGATAGGGCTCAGACAATGTTGAGAAGAATTGGAGTCATAACCAGGGATTGCGCGGGGGTGAACGCCGCCCTGAGGGCGGTGGTCAGGACCGCGGCCAGCCATGAGCTTGAGGTCCTGGGGATAATCAGGGGTTACGACGGGCTCATAGATGGCAACCTGACGGTTCTGGACCGGCGGTCGGTTTCCGGCATCATCAACCTGGGCGGCACCATCCTGAAATCGGCCCGCTCGGAAAGATTCCTGACCGCAGCCGGCCAGCAACAGGCCCTTAAAACCATCCGCGAGCACGGCCTGGATGGCCTGGTGGTCATCGGTGGAAACGGTTCCCTGACCGGGGCCCACCTGCTGGCCACGAAGTACGGAATAAGGGTGATGGGAATCCCGGCCACGATTGACAATGACGTCAACGGGGTTGATTTCTGCCTGGGAGCGGACACAGCCGTCAACGTGGCCCTCGATGCCCTGGACAAAATCAGGGACACGGCCACCAGTCTGGAGAGGATTTTCGTGGTGGAGGTCATGGGCCGCGATTGCGGTTACCTGGCGATGAAGGTGGCTCTGGCCGGCGGTTGCGAGGATGTCCTGTTGCCAGAACAGGAATTTTCGCTGGAAGAAATCTGCCGGGAAATAGAGGCTGGAAACGCCCGCGGCAAGGTCAGCTGGATTGTGATCGTGGCCGAAGGACGGGCCACAGCCCGGGACGTGGCCTCGGTCATCACCGGCCTGACCGGCCTGGAAACCAGGATAGCCGTCCTCGGTCATATCCAGCGGGGAGGCCGGCCGACAGCCTTCGACCGGATTCTGGCGGCCAAGCTGGGAAATGCCGCCGTTGAATACCTGATTGCCGGTGAAACCGATAAGTGCGTTTCCCTTAAGAACGATAGCCTCGAACTGGTGCCCCTGGAAATTGCCATTCAACCAAAGAAATTAAGGTTTGAAGCCGAGTACCGGTTGCTAAAACTCCTTTCCTGATATCCCGACGTTAAACTTTATCGGCTGGAGAGTTAAGGGCATGAGCTTCCGGGCGGTGGGACTTGACCTCGGGGTCCAATCGGTAAAACTGGTGGTTCTTTCCCCTGAACGGCAACTTCTATTCAGGGACAGCCAGCCGGTCAGGGGCAATTTCTTCTCAGCCCTGGAAACCATCCTCCGCCGAAACCTGGCTTCGCTCTCGGGCCAGAAACTTCTAATTTCAGCCACCGGGGCCGGCCGGAACAGCCTGGATTTCCCGGGCGAAGTTTTCAAGGTCAACGAGATTTCAGCCCTGGCCGCCGGGGTCGGGCTGGTTTTTCCCGGGGCCGGGTCGGCCTTTGACATCGGGGCCGAAAGTTCCCGCTGGCTGGAAATTGGGAAAGCTTCCGCCGGGGACGTCTTCCCGGAGGTGGTTGATTTCGCCCTCAATGAAAGATGCGCCGCCGGGACCGGACTCTTCCTCGAACAACAGGCCTACCGCTTGCGCCTGTCGGTGGAAGATTTTTCTTCCCTGGCTGCCCGGGCCAGGAAGGGAGCGACCATTGCCGGCCGTTGCAGCGTCTTCGCCAAGTCGGACATGATTCATCTCCAGCAGAAGGGCACCCCGGCCGAAGAAATCGCCTATGGAGTCTGCCTGGCCCTGGTCAGATCGGTGACTTCTTCCCTGCTCAAGGGAAAGGATATTTCCTGGCCACTGGTCCTGGCCGGCAATATCACCAAAAATGCCGCCGTGGTCAGAGCCTTCCAGGAAGTCTTAAAAGCCGGCCCGGATAGGTTGCTGTATTCAGACCTGTCCCCATATCTTCCGGCCATCGGAGCCGCCAGCCTGATCATCGCCAGGAACGAGGAGAACCGCTTCCTGACCGCTGATGACCTTATTGGCGGAATCCGACCGACAGTCGACCACAAGTTTTCCAGCCTGCAGCCGCTGGGTGAGCTTCGCGCCAGCCCGGCCTCTGAGCCTGTGGACAGGGTAAACTTCCCGGTCCGTGGATACCTGGGTGTCGATATAGGTTCGGTGAGCACCAACCTGGTCATCATCGATGATACCGGCCAGGTTTTGAGCGGAGTCTACCTGCCGACCAGGGGCCGGCCGCTCGAGGTGCTGCAGGAAGGACTGCTGGAACTTTTTTCCAGGTTCCCCGCCGGGCTGGAAATCCTGGGCATAGGTACCACCGGCAGTGGCCGCTACCTGGCCGGGCGGTTGCTGCGGGCCGACCTCATCAAGAACGAGATCACCTGCCAGATGCGCAGCGCCTGTTATTACTTTCCGGAAGTCGACACCATCTTTGAGATCGGGGGGCAGGACTCCAAGTATATTCAGGTCGAAAACGGCCGGGTGATTGATTTTAACCTGAACAAGATCTGTGCCGCCGGGACCGGCTCCTTTTTGGAAGAACAGGCGGCCCAGATGGGCTTCCGGGTGGAGAAAGATTTTGCCGTTCTGGCTTCGGCATCGCGGCAGCCTTCCGACCTGGGCAGCCGCTGTACCGTCTTCATGGAATCAGAGTTGGTGAACGAGGCGGCCAGGGGACAACCCCTGCCCGACCTGGTGGCCGGCCTGGCCTATTCTATTGCCCGGAATTACCTGGAAAAGGTGGTGGAAAGAAGGCCCATCGGTCAGAACATAGTTTTCCAGGGCGGGGTGGCCTCCAACCAGGCCGTGGTCAGAGCTTTTTCCAGTCTGCTGGGAAAGGAAATCAGGGTTCATCCCTACCACCGGATTTCCGGGGCCATCGGCGCGGCCCTGGAGGCCAGGGAGGTAGTCAGGAAATCTGGCAAGAAGTCATTAGGCCTGGACGACATCAGAAACCAGTTGTTTCAATCCTTTAAGCTGACCCATTTTGAGTGCCGGCAGTGCGCCAACCGCTGCCAGGTGGTGGCTGTGGAATCGGGCCAGGACCGGGTCTATTTCGGGGACATCTGTGAACGTTACACTTCGGCCTCGCGCCTGGAGGTATCATCGGACGATGGGCATAACCCCCTGGCTTTCAGGAAAAGATTGCTGGACGACCTTCAGCTTCAGAAACCAGCTGAAGGCCTGACCGTCGGTTTACCCCAAGCCTCTGTTTTCCTGGAATTTCTGCCTTTCTGGTTGGCCTTCTTTTCCCGGCTCGGTTACAGGGTCAAGGTTTCCCCCGAAACCAGCCCTGAAATCATGGAGGCTGGAATAAGACTCCAGCCGGCCGAGACCTGCCTGCCGGTTAAAGTGGCCATCGGGCATCTCAAGTTCCTGCAGGATGACCCCGAAGTGGACCTGGTCTTCATGCCCAGCCTGGTCGACCGGCATCTTAACCGAAGGGAATCTTTTTATTTCTGTCCCTATACCGAAAACCTCCCTCACATGATTCCCGAGGCGGTCAGGGAAAAATTGCTGACCACCTCCGTTTACCTGGAACCGGTCGAAGGCAGCCAGAAATTGAGCTGGCAGAACCTGGCCAGCCTACTAAAGGAACCAGAAGAGAAAATCGCCCGGGCCTGGACCGAAGCCTGGCAGGTCCAGTTGGAATTCGACCGGAAACTTAAAGAGCGGGGGCGACAGTTGCTCAAAAGGAGCTTTCAGAGCAAAAGGCCGGTCTGGCTGATTTCCGGGCGTCCCTACCTTCTCTACGATAGCTTTGTCAACCTGAATTTCTGGACCCACCTGGAAAAATTAAACCTGGTCGCCATCCCGGCGGATTACCTGGAGCTGGAAGGCACCGAGCTGGACGGAGACATCCTGGAGGATTCGGCCATTCCGCCCTGGAGATATCCCCGGAAAATGCTCGAGGCCGCGGCCTGGTCGAGAAAACATCATGGCGTCTATCCGGTTTTTCTTTCCAACTACGGCTGCGGGCCAGACGCCTTCTGTTTGAAGCAGTGTAAGAGCCTGGTGGAGGGATTCCCCCATCTTTTCCTCGAGTTTGATGAGCACCGGGGAGAAGCGGGGCTGATTACCAGGCTGGAAGCTTTCAGCGACGAGGTCAGCCAGCACCGCGCTGGAAGCCGGCCGGCCGCCAGGCTGAAAAAGGCTGAAAACCCGGAAACCTGGCCGGTGGAACGGGTAAAAAAAATTCCTTTCGTCCTTCCCTATTTTGCCGACCATGCCCGGGCCTTTGCCGGAGCGCTAAAAAAGTCCGGTCTGCGGGCCGAAGTCCTGTCTCCGCCGGACGAGCGCAGCCTGGAACTCGGTGAAAAGTACTCTTCGGGCAAAGAGTGCCATGCTTATTCCTTCCTTCTGGGGGACCTGCTGAAGCTGGCCCAGGACGAAAAACCCGACGAGCCACTCATTTTCTTCTTCCCGGGTGCTCGTTATTCCTGTTTGTTACAGCAGTACGGCCCGGCCATGCGACAGCTGTTGCGGGAGCTCGATAACCACCGGATCCTGCTGCTAACCCCCACGCTTGATTATTTCTGGCAGTTAATCGGCTTTGATGGCCTGAAGACCCTTTACCAGGGACTGGTGGCCGTGGACCACCTGACCAGAATTTCCTGCCAGCTCAGGCCTTACGAGGTCAAGCGGGGTGAAGTCAACCGGGCTTTCCAGGAAGGCCTGAAGCTGATTGAAGAAGGGCTGGCCTCGGACCGCCTGGCTGAGGCCCTGGAAAAAATCAGGTCCAGTTTCAGCCAGATTGAGGTTCGCCCGGAGGAGAGACCCCTGATCGGAATAGCCGGGGACATCTATACCCGCCAGAACTCATTTGCCAACAACCGCCTGTTCGAGCAGCTGGAAGAACTCGGCTGCGAAGTCTGGCCCTCGCCTTTCCTAGTTGATGAGATCGACTTCAGCTTCAGCCGCGGTTTTTATGAAAAACTCTCCGAGGGGAACCTGCTGGAAACAGTCAAGTATGCCGGCCTGAACCTGGTCCGGGAGATCAACCTGGCCCAGGTCAGGAAGAAGCTGGAGTTTTCGGACCTTAAGCTGAAAGAACCCCGCTTTGAAGAGCTCCTGCGCTCCACCCTAGCCTACCTTAATTACAATAACAACCAGAGCCTTTTCCTGAACGTGGCCAGGATGGTGGACCTGGCCCGCCGGGGAGCCGACGGCATCATCAACGTGATATGTTTCAACTGCATGCTGGGCACCACCTCGGCCGCCATCTCCCGGAGGATTAAAAAAGATTTTGGCAACCTGCCCCTGCCCACCCTAATTTACGGCGAAACCGAAACGGTCAGCACCCGGAGCAGGCTGGAAGCTTTCGTGGAACAGGTCAAGAGCCGGTACGGAAAGAAGAAAGCTGAATTAACCAGATAAGTCCCGGACTCATGGCCACCGGCAATTATCCAATTGAGGTCAGGGCCACAGCGATTCTCCCGGTAAGGAAAACCCCGGGAAAATGGACCGGTCTCAGGGTTTTGCCTTCGGCAGCATCGGGATCTTGATTTTATTTTTCCGGGCGCAGGCTATGGCCTCTTCATAACCGGCGTCGGCGTGGCGCACAACTCCCAGTCCCGGGTCCACGGTCAGCACTCTCTGCAGCCTCCGGGCCATGGCCGCGCTGCCGTCGGCCACAATCACCATGCCGGCGTGAATTGAAAAACCGATGCCCACTCCGCCTCCGTGGTGAACAGATACCCAGGAAGCGCCGCAGACGGCGTTCAGGAGGGCGTTGAGCACCGGCCAGTCGGCGATGGCATCGGAACCGTCCTTCATTTTTTCAGTTTCCCGGTTGGGCGAAGCCACCGAGCCGGTATCCAGGTGGTCGCGGCCGATGACAATCGGGGCGCTGATCTTGCCCTTTTTGACCAGGGTATTAATGACATCACCGAAGAGAGCCCTCTCGCCATAGCCCAGCCAGCAGATCCGGGCCGGCAGCCCCTGGAACTTGACCTGCTTCTGGGCCTTCCTGATCCAGCGGGCCAGGGCCTCGTCTTCGGGAAAAGTCTTCAGGACGGCCTCATCGGTGACATATATGTCCTGTGGTTTTCCCGATAGTGCGGCCCAGCGGAACGGCCCCTTGCCAACGCAGAAAAGAGGCCGGATATATTCCTGGACAAAACCCGGGATGTCAAAAGCGTTGGCCACCCCGGCCTTCTGGGCCTGGCCGCGGATATTATTGCCGTAATCGAAGGTCCGGGCTCCCCTTTTCTGCAACTCCAGCATGGCCTCAACCTGGACGGCCATGGATTCATAGGCCATGGCTATGTATCTCTGCGGGTCTTTCTTCCTCAGTTCCAGGGCCTGGGCATACGGAATTCCCCGGGGCACGTAGCCGTTCAGTTCATCGTGGGCCGAAGTCTGGTCGGTCAGGACATCGGGAGTCAACCCGCGGCGTACAAGTTCCGGCAGTACATCGGCTGCATTGCCCAGCAGGGCAATGGACAGGGGCTGGCCCTTCCGGCAGGCCTCTCCGGCCAGCCTCAGGGCCTCGTCCAGGCTGGTGGTCATGGTATCCACGTACCTTGTTTCCAGCCGTCGCCGGATGCGGTCCGGGTCCACCTCCACCACGATGGCCACCCCGTCATTCATGGTCACCGCCAGCGGCTGGGCTCCGCCCATACCGCCCAGACCGGCGGTCACCACCAGCCGGCCGCGGAGGCTGCCGCCAAAATGCTTCCGGGCAACAGCAGCCATGGTTTCATAGGTGCCCTGCAAAATTCCCTGGGTGCCGATGTAAATCCAGCTGCCGGCGGTCATCTGGCCGTACATGGTCAGGCCCAGGGCTTCCAGCCGCCGGAATTCGTCCCAGGTAGCCCACTTCGGTACCACCATGGCGTTGGAAATCAAGACCCTGGGAGCGTCGGCGTGGGTCTTAAAAATGCCGACCGGTTTGCCGGACTGGATGAGCAGGGTTTCGTCATTTTCCAGTTTCTTCAGGCTGCTGACGATGGCCCGGAAACAATCCCAGTTGCGGGCCGCCTTTCCCGTGCCGCCATAAACGATGAGTTCCTGCGGTTTCTCGGCCACCTCCGGGTCCAGATTATTCATCAACATCCGCAGCGCTCCTTCCTGGGACCAGCCCCTGGTGTGAAGCCGGCTCCCGCGGGGAGCTCTGACCGGTTTATAAGCAGTCTTTTCCTGGTTGTTCATCTTCGCTCCTCCCTCAGTTTTCTATCATTTTCCTAACCTCGGACAGCTTTCCCATCCTGGCCAGGGTCTGTTCCCGGCCCATCAGCTCCAGGACTTCAAACAGGCCCGGGCTGACCGCCCGCCCCAGTACCAGGACCCTCAGGGCATGAATCAGGATGGCGGCCTTGATTCCCTCTTTTTCCGCTCTCTCCCTGAGAGTTCTCTCTATTTCCTGGGCAGAAAAATTTTCCAGCTTCTGAAAATCCTCCCGGAGCAGCGGCAGCACCCGGTCCAGTTCACCGTTCAACAGGTGCTTGCGCACAGCTTCGGGGTCATAACTGAATCTATCGGAAATGAACGGAGCAATCATCCCGCTCAGGTCAACCAGGGTCCGGCTCCGGCTGCGGGTCAGGTTGACCAGCCTTTCAAACCAATCTCTTCTCGTGGTCACCAGTTCATCCGACCACAGTCCATCCTTCTCCAGCCAGGGCCTGAGCTGGGCAATGAGCTCGGCCAGCGGCATTTCGTTGATCAGGCGGCTGTTGAGCCATTCCAGCTTGTTAAGGTCAAAGACCGGGCTGCCCTTGCTGATACGTTCCAGGGAAAATTCCCGCACCATCTCTTCTATGGGATAAATTTTTTCCTCGTTGCCGGGCGACCAGCTCAGCTGGGCCATGAAATTGAAAAAAGCCAGCGGCAGATAACCCTTGTCCCGGAAATTGAGGACCGAGGTATCGCCGTGCCTCTTGCTCAGCTTTTTCCGGTCCGGGCCAAGAATCAACGGCAGGTGGGCAAACTGAGGCACCGGAGCGCCCAGGGACCGATAGAGAAGTATCTGCTTGGGGGTGTTGGAGATATGGTCATCTCCCCGGATGACGTGGGTAATCCCGGTATCGATATCGTCCACCACCACCGACAGGTGATAGGTGGGAAAACCGTCGCCGCGCAGCAGGACAAAGTCTTCCAGGTTCTTGTGGTCGACAGAAATATGGCCGTGCACCAGGTCGTCGAATTCGGTCACCCCCTCGGGCACCAGGAAACGGATGGCGGCGGCAACTCCTTTTTCCCTCAGGTCCTGTTTTTCTTTTTCGCTCAGGTTCAGGCAGTGCCGGTCGTACTTCCAGTGCTCTCCCCTGGCCTGGGTTTCCTGCCGGCGTTTTTCAATTTCTTCGGGCGAACAGAAGCAATAGTAGGCCAGCCCCCGGTCAACCAGGGTCCGGGCGACCCGGCGGTAGATTTCAAAGCGCTGTGACTGGTAAATTGGTCCTTCATCCCAGTCCAGGCCCACCCAGCTCAGTGCTTCCAGTATTGAACGGCTCATTTCTTCCGAGGAACGGGCCACGTCGGTATCCTCTATCCTCAGGACAAAAGTTCCATGATGATGCCGGGCAAAAAGCCAGTTGAACAGGGCCGTTCTCAGGGCTCCCACGTGCAGGTGCCCGGTCGGGCTGGGGGCAAATCTCACTCTGACCATAGTTCTTATTATCTCTTTCCGGGTTGATTTCCAGGCTAAAAATATATCACAGCCAGAACCGATATTCAAAAAGCAGGGCCTGGCCAAGCTCATTGTGGTTCCGGGCATGGCCCGGTTATAAAAATAAAAAAATTTGTTGACTGAGGGAAATTATTTGAGTAAATTATCGGTGAGCGAGCTAAGCCAAGGTTTTATCGGAGGGTACAGGGAAAGGAACCCCGGATCCAATGGCGCAGATAAATATTCTGGTCTATGTTTCCAGCGTCGAACAGGCCTTGAAGGTCGTCCGGCTCTGCGAAAAAGAATACCTGCCGGTGGTGGCCAACTCTTTTGAGGAGGTCCCTCCCCTCTTGAAAAACTACGATTGCTGGGTGGCCATTATCGACTCCGGTTCCGCCGGTTACGACCGCTGGAAGGACATCATCAGCCCGGATTGCTCGGTTATCATCCTGGGGCGGGAGGAGGCCGAAGTCTACCGGAGCCTGCTGACCTGGCCGGCCGATCATCACCTGGAATACGTTCTGGAAACAGAGAGTCAGCCCCTGGAACCGGTCCTGGGACAGATCCTTAAAATCGCCATCCACCACAGCCGGATAAAGAGGGAGTGGGCCCAGCTGCAGCAGACCGTGGCCCTGAACTCGGCCAGCGCCCGTGAGGTTTTCAAGGAAATTGCCGAAATAAAAAGGTTAATCAACGAGAACTACCTGCGCGAGCTGGAAAGGAGAATTTCCCTGGAAGCCCGCTACGTCTGGTCCCAGCGGGAAAGATGGAAAATCGAAAACATCGTCCGCAAAATTTATTCAGCCAACGATGTCAGCAGCCTGCTGGGTGTCGTCCCGGATATTAAAGACCTGCTCCAGGCCCAGGGCCTGACCATCTATCTGATAGAAGAGAGCGAGACCCTGGGCAAACATCTTAAACCCATCATCTGGGACGATACCTTCATCACCCACCCGGAGACTTTCAAGTACGTGGCCCGGCTGGAAGCCCCAGATTTTGCCGCGGCCGTGGCCCGCCACGGGCAGGAAGTCAACATCAGCGACCTGACCTATGACAAGCGGTTTTCACTGCGTTACCAGCACAACCTGAAGGCCCCGCTGAAGAGCATCCTGGCCGTCCCCATCACCTACGAAGAACAGGTTATCGGCGTTATCGAACTCTACAACAAGTATTTTATGGACAGCCCGTTGCCGGAGGGCTTCAGCCGCGAAGACCAGCAGATACTGAGAGGGCTGTCGGAACACATCGGCATCGCCATGACCAAGCTCAATCTCATTCAATACGACGCCCTGACCGGGCTGCTGCGGGCCGAACCCTTCTTCGACCGGATACTGCAGAAAGTCAACTCCATGAGCAAGAGAAAAATAGAAGAAGGGGCCTTTGCCATGGTCATGGGCGACGTGGACTGGTTCAAGCATTACAACGATCGCAACGGCCATGAAGCCGGCAACCGGCTGCTGCAGGAGCTGGCCTTGATCCTGAAGCAATCAGTCCGGGAAAATGACTTGATCTGCCGCTATGGAGGCGAAGAATTTCTTTTCTTCCTGGGCGGGGTCACTACCCTGGAAGAAGCCTGCCAGCTCACCGAAAGAATCAGGAATAATATCGAGGACCATTATTTCCCCTACGAGGAGTTTCAGCCCCGGAACAACCTGACCATGTCTTTCGGCGTTACCATCTTCCCCCGCAAGAAAATTGAAGACGATGGCCAGCTGACCCGGGAAGACCTGAAACACCTGGTGCACGAGTGCGACCTGGCCCTGGCCGAGGCCAAGGGAAAGGAAACCTGGCGCCTGCCACCTTCGGAGGCGCAGACCCGCCCGGCAACCAAGAACACGGTGGTGGCCTACTCACGCGACTGGGAAAGAGAAAATCACCTCCGCCCGACGGTAACCTACCAGGAAAAGCTGTTCCGCGAAAAGCGGCATTTCCAGAGGCATTACACTTCCACCATCATGATGTACCGCGACGACGGCCAGCTGCGGGTCTGCAAGACCATCAACCTCAGCCTGGGTGGAGCCAAGGTTCTCTCGGAGAGACCCCTGCCCACCTCCAGGATTATGGACGTCATCCTGATACTGGGTAAGAAAGCCCACCCGCTGAAGGGAGAGGTGGTCTATTCGGAAAAGGCCAGTCCAGACTCCGGCACTTTTTACGCCGGCCTGAAATTCAAGGAACTCAGCGGCGATGATTTCCAGGTCCTGGAGAACTATTTCAAAGAGGTCCAGAAAGAGACTTTTAACTGATTTTTGGGGAACCGACCCTTATCTTCAGGCTTCCAGTTCTTTTTTCAGGGCACCGTAGTAAATTGAAGCAGGAGTGGTCCTGGCCTTGAAGGAAGCGGTCAGGTTGATTATTCTCTGCTCGAAGCGGGACAGGTCGTCAGTCGAACTCCAGTTCTGAACCGCCAGCTGGTCGGAAAGCTCTTCCAGCACCTGCTGGTTCAGGATATCCTGGGTCAGGGCCGGGAAGCGGAAATTTTTCTTGGCAGCCAGGAAGACAACCCGAAGCAGATAACGCCTCAGGCCTTCCTGCAGGCTGATGATTTCCTGTTTCAGATAAAACTGCTCCTTGGCCGCGGTGACGAAGGCCATCTTGTAATTCAATTTACGGGCCTCCTCGATCGCTTCCCTCAGCCTGGTCAATAATTCTTCCGCCTCCAGTATGTTCTTCTTGCCCTTCTGGTAAAAGCCGATCGGGCTGGAGCCATTGGCCGGTTCTTCCCGGTAAAATTCTTCCAGGTCCTTCCTGGTGATCATCTCCAGGCTCTCGGTCGCGGTCGCATAAGAGGCCACCTCTCCCGGGCTCTCGGCCTGCAAGGATTCCAGCCGGCCGGCTATGGTCTTCCTGATCTCCTCGGCCAATTTATCTTCCAGGGTTGGCTCCACTGCTTCTTCCCTTGCGGTGAAGGTTTTGGCTTCCGCCGGCTTCTCCGGCTCGGTCACTGGCTCCACCGGTGGTTGCGGTTCAACCGTTTCCACCGCCTGGCCGACCTGCTCTTCGGCCTCCCGGGAGGGCTGGGATTGGGTAATCCCGCTCTCCAGCAGCAGAAGTTCCTTGACTTTACGCAGCTTTTCCAGCTCAGGCGTCAGGTCCAGCTCCGGCTTTTCCGTCTCTGCCGGCCTGGGTATTTCGGCTTTCAGTCCGAATTTCTCTTCCAATCCTTTCTTCAGAACTTCAGCCTGTTCCAGCGACTGCCGCCTCAGCTCTTCCAGTTCCTCGTGCAACTGACTTATGGCGCGAATATCCTCTGAAGTGGCCCTGGTCAGTTTTTCAATCTCCTGCTGCCGGTCGGCAATTCTTTCCAGACATTCCCTGATCTTTCTTAATATTTCCTGCCTTCTATCTTCAAATTGCTCCCAGACCTGACCGTACTCCTCCAGGGCCACCCATTCCCTTTTAACCGCCTGCTCAATCTCGGCCAGCTGCTGCCTGGCCAGTTCTCTCTCCTTTTGGATTCTCTCTTCAAGGGATTTCTCTATCTCTTCTCTCTGCCGCCGGAGATAGTCTTCCAGCTGGTTCTCGATTTCCTGGATGATGGATACAGGTTTTTTTACCAATTGGCTGTCTTCACTCATTGCCCGTTCCTTTGCCTGTTATTCGGCCCTGGCAAGGCTATTCTAAAATCAACCCGATTTGACTGTCAAGGATAAAAGCGGGTGAGCCTGTCGGGGAATTATTCTATCGGGCGGGGGGAAACGGGTTAGCCACCAGGGGCGAGCAGGGAGCCAAAAAATCACCCCGCCGGCCGTCAGTCGTTCTGTCTGGCTGTCAGAAAGCGGAATGATTCCACCGCAATTTTTTCAAAAACACTTGCCTTGCGTTTTGATTTGATGTATACAGGATTAAGTAAATATGAGTGGCGGCGCTAACCATAACCATCACCTGAAAATCATTCTGGCTGTTCCCGAAAGCAGGCTGAGGCGTCAGCTGGCTGAACTCTGCGGCCAGTTCCAGGTCGGGATTGAGGAAATATCAGGCCTGCCCGAACTCTCCTCCACCAACAGTCTGAAAAATGCCATCCTGGTTTTTTCCGGCGAGTCGGTTAATAGCCGGAAAATCCCGTGGCTCAAACAGTTAAAGAAGTCTTACCCGCGCCTGAGCCTCATCTTGCTGACCTCCCCGGCTGCGGCCATTGAATTCCTTAAACCCCTGGAGGACAACCTTCTTGATTTTGTCTGTCCCAGGAATAACCTCCCGGCCATCTTCTCGGCCCTGAGGTCCGAAATCCAGCGACGGCAACTTAAGCTGGAAAACGAGTACTATCTGAAAAACCTGACCAAGCTCAAGCTGGAACAATCCCGTCACATCCGCAAGCTTCTGGAACTCGAAGAAATATACGACACCACGGTGGAAAACCTGATGACCGCCCTTGACCTGAGAGACGTGGAAACCTTCGGACATTCGCGCACGGTTTCCAAGTACAGCCAGGTCCTGGCCGAAGTCCTGGGCCTAAAGGACCAGCCCACCCTTGACCACATCAGGAAGGGAGCCCTGCTCCATGACATCGGGAAAATTGCCATCCCCGATTCCATACTCAAGAAGCCCGGGCCACTGACATCAGAGGAATGGGAAAAAATCAAGATGCATCCAACGCTGGGCTACGGGCTGATAAAAGAGATGAAACTGCTGAAGGAAGTCGGCAACATCATTCTTTACCATCACGAGAAATACGACGGCACCGGGTACCCGCGCGGGTTGATGAAAGATGATATTCCACTGGAGGCCAGGATCTTCGCCCTGGCCGATGCCCTGGATGCCATCACCTCCCACCGGCCCTACCGTCCGGAACAGGATTTCCTGACTGCCCGGCAGGAAATCATCAGGAATTCTGGCACCCAGTTTGACCCGGTGGTGGTTGAAGCTTTCTGTGCCCTGGACATCGACCGCTGGGAAAGAATCCGTTTCGAGACGACCAAGCTGCTGCCCTCGTTTGAGGATTATCACCGGCTGCTGGCCGGAAGAAATAAGCAGCCTCAGTAAAGCCATTCTG
>JABLWX010000009.1 GCA_013178315.1 Candidatus Aminicenantota bacterium | reverse complement strand
CGGCCTTTATCTTGGCTTGCCCGGGCCCGAATTAATTTGTAAACTCTAATAAGTTAAAAAAGGAGGGCGCTCCATGAATGTTCAAATCAACAAGCGGGAAGCTGGAAAGCTCGGGCCATTTAGAATTATGGGTGCGAAGGATTGGTTGCCGTCATCAGGGCGTTTATTGACCACCGTGGGCCTTTTATCTTTTTTTGTCCTGGTTTTATTTTTGCCGGCTGTCCAGGCTGCTGATTATAAGGACTACAAGGCCTCGCTCTTTGGTATCAAGTCCAATGGCACCACCCTCAACACCCGCTCCATCCAGAAGGCCATCGACTATATAAGTGAAAACGGCGGGGGGAGGCTGGTGTTCGATGTCGGTCGCTATCTCACCGGGACCATCTATCTTAAATCTAATGTCACCATTCATCTCCTGGAAGGGGCCATTCTGGTCGGTTCACCCAACCCATTTGATTATGATACCCAGCGCAACTGGACGGCCCTGGTATTTGCCCTGGAGCAGGAAAACGTGGGCATAACGGGGGAGGGAGGTGTCATAGACGGACAGGGTTTTGCCGTGGCCAACAACCTGGTGGACATAATCCACAAGGGCCTGGTCAAGGACCCGCTGCGCAACGACCGTCCCCGGGAAGGAATCCGGCCGCAGAATATCTATTTCTGGCGTTGCCGGAACGTCCGCATCGAGGGCATCACCCTTAAGGACCCGGCCAGCTGGAACCAGCAGTACGACCAGTGCCAGAACGTCGTTATCAAGAAGCTGATCATAGACAGCAAGTCCTACTGGAACAATGACGGCGTGGACATCGTCGACTGCGATAACTTTGAAGTGTCTGACTGCTACATAGACGCGGCCGACGACGGCATCTGCCTCAAGTCTCACGACGAGAAGGCCGTCTGCCAGAATGGCTACATTCATAATAATGTCGTCCGCACCAGCGCCAACGGCATAAAGTTTGGAACGGCCTCGCTGGGCGGGTTCAAGAATATCAGGATAATTGATAACGTGGTCTACGATACCTACCGTTCGGCCATTACTTTTGCCGCGGTTGACGGGGGTTTTGTCGAAGACGTGGTGGTGGATAAGCTCAAGTCCATAAATACCGGGAACGTAATATTCCTGAGGATAGGCGAGCGCTGGAAACCCGGGAAGAAGGGCAGAATGCGAAACATTTCCATCTCCAACGTCTATGCCGAGGTGCCGGCCACCAAGCCCGATGCCGGATATAATTATGAAGGCCCCTGGGAGCATCAGCCCCGGAATATCTCGCCCTCATCGATCGTGGGGCAGCCGGATGCCCTGATAGAAAACGTAACTCTTAAGAACATCGAAATCAGGCACCCGGGCGGGGGCGACCCCAATTTCGCCCGGGTGGGTATTGACGAACTGGACAAGGTGCCCGACCTCCCGAATGCCTACCCGGAGTTTTCCATGTTCCGGGAGCTCCCGGCCTGGGGCTTTTACGTGCGCCATGCCAGGAACATCACCTTCGAGAATGTCAGGCTGGTGGCGGCCAAAAAGGATTACCGGAGGGCCATCATCCTGGACGACGCCCATACGGTGCGAATCAAGGGGCTTCAGGTCCAGGAACCCGGCCCGAAGAAAGACCCGGTCTATGCTCATAAATCAACGGATGTCAAAATAGAGAAATAAGAACGGAAATTGATAAATTAGAGAGCAGACCGCACTTCCGCCCTTTTTATTTTGTAGCCCAGGCGATAAAGCTGGCCAGGTCGCTCTTGAGCTTTTTAAGCGACGGTTTGTGGATGTACATCATGTGCCCGGCCTGGTAATAGCCCATCCTTACCCTGTCCTTGAATGAACCATCCAGCATCAACTGGCTGAAAGTATACTCGGTGCCGAAGAACGGCGTGGCCCCGTCGTAGTAGCCATTGCAGCAGAAAACCTTGAGGGCGGTGTTCTCGGCCATGGCCTGCCTCAATGTTTCAGCCACGTACAGGGAACCATCCCTGGAGCTGCGCCCGGCCGCCCGGGTCACTCCCGGAACCCGGGACTGGGCCGGCTGAAAGTTAAAATTCCAGGGATAAACATTGCCGTATATGGCATAAGGGACTTCTTTCTTGTAATTCAGGACGGTCCCGACGTAATTATTCAGGGCCGCCGAGAAGGAACCCATGATCAGGGCGCTGGAGGGGTCGTATTCATAACTTTCCCCGGCGGCATCGGCGTCCCGGCCGGTGAACCGGCTATCCAGGCGGCCCACGGTCAGGCGTCGGTCGCGCAGCAGCTCTTTGACGAAACGGTCGTGGCGGACCCGCAGGTTGGAATTCTTCAGGTAGTCAACCGACAGACCGGTCAGTTCCGACAACTTCCCGGCCACCGCTTCCGCTTCTTCAGCCTTCAATAGATTTCCCCTGAGCAGGGCCGGCATGTATTCTTTTACGGCGAATTCTCGGGCTTCCTCGAGGAGGGCGGGCAGCTCTTTATTCTGGTTGGCAGCCGGTAGCTTCTTGTGATACCAGGCCGTGGCCGTGTAATGCGGCAGGAAAACCATGTAGGACAGGTTATTCCCCGGGTTAAAGGACAGGGTGGCGAAATCCAGCACGCTCGACAGCAGCACGATGCCGTTGAGATAGATGCCGTAGGTCCGGTTCTGCAGCACTCCGGACAGCACCGCGGCTCTGGTAGTGCCGTAGCTTTCTCCCAGCAGAAACTTGGGTGAGCTCCAGCGGTCGAATTTCGTAAGGAAGGTCCGGATAAACTCGGCAAAAGCCTGGCCGTCCTCCTCCACCCCGTGGAACTGGCTTCCCTCTTCTCCCGGCAGGGGCCGGCTGTAGCCGGTGGAAACGGCATCCACGAACACCAGGTCGGCGACATCCAGAAGCGAATACTCGCTGTCGACCACCCCGGCCGGAGTCTTCAGGGGATAACCCTCATCATCCATGGCCACCCGCTTCGGGCCAACCCCTCCCAGGTGCAGCCAGACCGTGGAGGACCCGGGCCCGCCGTTAAAGCAGAACATCAGCGGCCGGGACGATTTGTCCTTGACGTCGTCCCGGGTATAGGCCACGAAAAACATGGAGGCCCCGGGCGTTTCGTTCTGCTTCAGAACGGTGAGCTCGCCGGCCGTGGCCGTGTAGGGCACAACCTTGCCGTCTATCATCACCTGGTGCCTGGTGACTGAGAAGGGCCGGACTTCAGGCACCGGCAGCTTTTTTGCTTCCGGCCTGGTTTCCTGTTCCGGCGGCCTTCCGCCCGGTTCGGTTCGGGCTTGAGAAAAAATTGGTGTCGCAATCAGAACGAGTAAAAAAGAAAGCATGATAATGACCGATAGGTTTTTCTGGCCTGGTTTCATCTGAGCCTCCTGTAAATATCAGCCTTCACAAAAGGGGGACACTTGAATGTGTCCCACCTTTTATAAATTGACAGGGGGAAAGTTGTCAAACAGAAACTTCTTTTCGGTTAAGACATAATATCCTGGGAAAGAGCAGTATATGGAAACGGCCTGGAGATAGACTGGCAACGGGTAGGGGGACTGATCTTTCAGGCCAAGACCTTCGCGAACCTGGCCCTGGTTGCCAGGCCATCCATTTTTCTAATAGCTTATGCTCATGGAGAAACCGCCGCTGCCGCTGCCGAACCTGGGATTAACCACGTGGCTGAAAATTGACCCCCAGGAATAACTCACTCCGACCGAAAAGTAATAATCGTAGGAAGTGGCCAGCTGCTTCCTCATCAGTAGCACGTCCTCCCAGGAAGCCCCGGCCTTGGGAATCGAAATCAGGTCGTGAATCCTGGCATAGCCACCATAGGCGTTGACCGAGAACCCCCGGAACAGCCTGACCGAAAGGTCAGTATTAAATTCTATTCGGTACTTGCTGAAATCGTGAAAATAATGGGAACCTTCCACGCCGGTGGTAATGGTTCCCCACTTCTGCTTTAACTCAAGGGTGGCCGCCAGGTTCTCACTTACCAGGAACTGCCTGGTCCGGTCGAAAATGGTCTCTTCAAAGTAAAAAGCTGGCCCCAAGTCCAGGCTGTAGGTCAGCCGCAGCTGTCTCCTGGTCGACTGCGAATAGGGGAAGATGTTGTATTCTATGGCCGGCGAGACCCGGGAAGAAAATTTTATGTTCTCGTAGGTGGAACTGGTCACGGTGGCAAAGGCTCCCACCGACCAGTGCTCGCCCAGGCTCCTGGCCACCAGGCCCCGGAAGGAATAACCATGGGACTTGCTGACATAGGTCTGGTCTTCGTACTCAAAGGAATTCCGGTAGAAATTGCCGCTGACCGAAAGCCTTATTTTCCATTCCGGCGTAACCCGGCTGGCCGAAAAATTTCCATAAACGCTCTGGTAGGAATAACTCTTTTCCCCGTTTAAGAAACTGTTGGCGCTCAGGCTGAAGACCCAGAAATTCCAGGGGTCAACCACCGCTGTCGGCCGAACCTCTTCTTCCAGCCTGATCTTCAGCTTCCTGGCGGCCGGGGTCCTGCCGGCCAACGGTACTAGCCCGGTCTTGATGGCCCGGACCAATTCCTGTTGCTGCCTTTCTCCCGACATCCCTTCAGGCCAGCCCAGTTCGGTCTGGTAGTACTTGCCGGCCAGTTCTTTCTGCCCCGAGAACACCAGCTTTAAGACTTTCTGGCCTTCCCGGAACTCCTCCTTTATCTCGATCAGAACGTTGGCCTCATCCTGGCTGGAGACAAACTCGGCAAATTCCACCTGTCGTCTGAGTTCATCAATGGGTACAACCGATCCGACCAGGAATACCCTCAGGTTCCTGGCTTCATAGTCTTCGCTGTTCATCTGGGCTGTTAGCGTCAGCGGCGCTAAAGAAATAATAATAGATAGCAGAACCGGTACGATGGCCTTGAGTTTTAGGCGCGGGCTGGCCCAATGGCCACCAGAAACAGCCGGCCCAGAACCGGGGCAGATTGTATTTCCTCCGGTTTCTGCGTTTGTCATTCTAATTTTCGGTCTCCTGTGCTTTGGCTTTTCCAGGTTCATCTCATTTCTCCATCAGCCAGGTCAGGACAGATATCCCCGTCCCTGGTTTCCCCTCCCGGTCCATATTTTTCATCCTTGTTAACCCGCCTTTTCATTTTTCAATCCACTTCGATGTGAATCCCGCCGCTGCTGACCGAGCCGAAGCGGGGATTGACCACGTTGGTAAAAATCGAGCCAAAACTATAGCTGAAGCCGACGGCGAAGAAGTAGTTGTAGCTGGTGGCCAGCATCTTCCTCTGCAAAATGACCTCTTCCCAGGTGGCTCCGCCCTTGGGCAGGGATAGCTGGTCGTGGATGAGCGAGGCCCCGCCAAAGAGATAGGCATTCAGCCCTTTAACCAGGTTCAGCGAAATCACGTTGAAGATGGAAACCTGGTGCTTGCTCAGGTCGTGAAAGTAATGTGAACCTTCGACCGAGGTGCTGATGCTTCCCCATTTTTCTCTCAAATCCAGGGTGATGGCCAGGGACTGGCTGAGCAGGGTTTCCTTCATCTTGTCATACAGGGTTTCCTCGTAATACCTGGCCAGGGTCGGTCCCACCTTGTAAAGAAAGCGAAGCTGCCTGCGGGTCGATTCCGAGTAGGGGAAGAGGTCAAACTCGATGGCCGGGGAAATATTGAGCTTCAGCCGGTAATTGCTGTAGGTGGAGCTGGAAACGGTGTAGAAAAATCCGGCCGACCAGTGTTCTCCCAGGCTCTTGACCAACAGTCCGCTGCCGCTGAAACTCCTGGTATTGGATTCCAGGTTCTGGTCTTCGTAGGTATAGCGGTCGTGCTGGTAGGAAGCACTGGCCGTGAAATTGAATTTCATATCCCTGGTTACCCGGTTGGCTGAAAAAGACCCCCTTACGGATTCGGAAGCATGGGCCTGCTCTCCGCTGAAATAACCGCTGGTGCTCAGGCTGAACACCCAGGATTTCCACCTGTCGACCGCAGGGACCTGGGCCGCCTCCTCCTTCTGGAAATCAACCTTGATTTTCTCCCTGATTGGAGTGCGGTTGACGTAGGCCATGAGGCCAATTTTCAGAACGCCGGTCAGCCCGGCCCTGATTTCCTCTTCGGTATCGGTCTTGTGGGAAAAGTACCTGAAGACATCATCCTGTCCCTGGAAGCGATTCTGCCCGATGAAGGTTAGGGTATATTCGTCGCCGCCGCTCCCGGTGGCCAGAGTGGTAATCAGCACGTGGACGTCCGCTTCCTTCCTCTCCCTGACATAATTTACAAAGGGGATTTCTGTCTTGATGTAATCAAGGTCGCAGTAGCTGCAATCGATATAGACCTTAGGAGCTGTCTTCTTGAGTTCTTCAACCGACTGGCCGCCCCGTTCTCGAGCCCGGGGCTGGTCGTCGGCGGCCTGAGCGGGTGCGGAAACCAGGATAAACGCCAGGATAACTGCCAGCAGCAGAGCGAGTAGCGTTTTGTAATCTTCTCTTTTCTTCTCTGTTTCGAGCGGCATGCACGCCTCCTCTCCGAGCCTGGATACAAAATAGATCTGTTAATTATACGCTTCGGGATGACAAAAAGTTACAGGCCATCCTGAAGAAGTTAGGAAAATAATAAATCTTTAGCTACTCTACTTTGACCCGCCAACCGGTCTGAGGATCACCTTTTCCAGCTTCAGGGCATTGTTGTTGGCTATGGAAGTTATTTTGAACCTCAGGGCGTGTTTCCCGGCTGTAAGCTCCACCCGGCCCAGGCTGTGGGTGGCCGGGAAATAGATCGACGGCGAAGGCTCTGACTCACCCCGGAGGACCGCCCGATCGTCCACCTCCACCGCGGAACCGCTCTTGCCGCCCCACTGCCAGGCATAGGAGGCCAGCACCTCGAACTTCCCGCCCCGGGTCAACTCGAATTCCCACTCCGGGAAATCGTTGATGTTCTGCCAGTTGGTCAGCATGGTCGTCCTGTAAAAATATTCTAGGTAAGCCCGCTGTCCCATCTGGGACTTGATTTCGGCCAGGTAAACCGGAAGTTCCAGCCGTCCATCCGCTCCGGCTCGAATCCGGTAGGGCTCGGCCTGGGGCCGGCCTTCCACTTCAATTACGGCCACGGTGGCCACCTGGTCTACGGGCTCTTCGGGCAGCCTTATCACCAGGTCATTTCCTTTCCTGGAATATTCCAGCTTCTGTCGGCTGGCCAGCAGGAAAGCTCTTTGCACCTTATTCTTAAGGCCGGGCAGGATAATCTTTTTATCCGGCGGCCAGCCCATGATGTGCACGTAAAGGCGGTTGCCCCTGACCGTGCACCGTCCGAAAAACGGCAGCTTCTCAAAGACACTCGGCTCGCTCCCGTAAATTGCCTCGCCGTTGACCCGGAGCCAGGCCCCGATCTGCTTCAGCCTTTCCACGAACTCCGGTTGGATGGTTCCATCCGGCCTCGGCCCGATATTGAGCAAAAAATTTCCGCCCTTGCTGGCGATTTCGATGAGCTGCCTGATGAGCTGCGGCCCGTTGCGAAATTCGGTTTCAAAGTGGTTGTAGCCCCAGCCATTGAAATTCATGGTCATGCAGACTTCCCACAGCCGCAGGCTGCCGTCTTCGTTCCGCCAGCCGGTAGCCGGAACGTAATTTTCCGGCGTCCCGAAATCACCCAGGCCCGGGGCCCGGTTAAAAAGCCGGTCGTTGATGATGAGGTCCGGCTTGAGCTGCCGTAACATCTGGCCGATGCCGACGGCGTCGTAGTCTTCGTTCTTGTGCTCCCATTCACCATCAAACCAGAGAATGGCCGGCTGGTATTTCAGCACCAGCTCCTGAAGCTGGCTTTTCATGTAACTAACGTAGCGCCTGAAGTCCGCTCCCCTGGCCGGCCGGTCTTTTTCCCAGCCCCTCCGCGGCAGGTAGTCCGGGTGGTACCAGTCCATGATTGAATAATAAAAACCTATGGGCAGACCCTGTTCCCGGCAGGCCTGAACCAGTTCGCCGAGCAAATCTCTTTTTATCCTGGCTCCCAGGCTGTCATTTTCGGTAAAAGCGCTGTCGTAAAGGCAGAAGCCATCATGGTGCTTGGAGGTGATCACGATGTATCTAACCCCGGCTTCCCGGGCCAGCCTGACCCACTCCCGCGGGTTGTAATTGACAGGGTTAAAGCTCCGGGCATACTTCTGGTATTCCGCCCACGGTATCTGCAGCAGCTCCCGGGCCCATTCTTCCCGGCCAATCTGGGAGTAGACTCCCCAGTGTATGAACAGTCCGAACCTGGCTTCCCTGAACCAGTCCAGGCGGCTGGCCTGGGCGGAGTTTGTCTCGGCTTTAACGTCCACCAGCCCCGTGCTAAGGAAAATCAATAATCCGGCCACCAGGGCTCTTCCAAGGTTGTGCAAATTAGACTTCCATGAGGAAGCGGCTCTGGATTCTATCCGGCGATGGCCCGGTCGGCTGCGTTTCGCGGCTGGATATTCCATCTTTCTCCCTCCTTTATCTCTGGTCTGATTTCCTAATATTACCAGAATTGGAAACTTAAAATCATCCGCAGGAGACTATGGTTCCGGAGTGCGGGTTCAGCTTACCGGGTGCGACTTTCCCTGGGCCAGGCTCATTGAATCATGGACTTCAGCCGGGCCAGGCGTTCCCGGGCCCTGGCCACGTTGGCGGGGTCTTCATCAGTGGTATCGGCCAGGTAGAGTTCAAAGGCCCGGGCCGCTTCCGGCCACCGCCGGGTCTCCAGGCAGGCAATGGCCAAATTAAGGTAGGCCTTGGGCGAGGGCTTCAGCTTCACCACTTTTTCCAGCACGGGCAGGCTTTTTTCATATTCACCGAGCAGGTTGTAGATGACAGCCAGGTTCAAGTTATAAAAAGCGTTTTCAGGAAAATCGGCGGCCAGCCCGGCATAGACTTCGGCCGCCTCTTTCTGGCGCCCGGAGCGGACCAGGTTTTCGGCCTTGCTCAGGCGAATCAGCTCGTTTTCGGGTTCAATCTGCAGGGCCCGGTCGGCATAGCCCAGGGCTTCATCGATTTTTCCCTGTTCTTCGCTGACCGTCAGGGCCACCACCAAGGCCTCATAGTTGGCTGAGTTGATCGTCAGGGCCTGGCCCGCGGCTTCCATGGCCTCGGCCCTCCGGCCAGCCACAAGCAGGACCTGGGCCAGCTTGGACAGCAGATGGTCAGAACCGGGCAGCGCCTCCAGCCCGCGTTTCAGCGTGGCCGCTGCTTCCTGGTGTTTTTTCTGCAATCCCTGGACACGGGACAGGTTAAGATAGCTGGACTCCAGGTTCGGGGCTCTCTCCACCAGCCGGGCGTAGGCCTGTTCAGCCGCTTCCAGCTGTCCTTTAAGTTCCAGCAGGCCGGCTTCCTGGTAGGCCCGGAGCTCATCCAGCCGGTCCTTGGGGTCGGGCAGGGTTCCCGAGGTTTGCGGCCCGGCTACCTGCAGGTAGCCCAGGGAACGCAACCTTTCCCTTTCGGCCGGCGTCATTTCTCGCCCGGCGCTGGCCAGGCCACTGGCCGCGGTTATTACTTTTTCCAGGCGGCTTCTGAGCCGGGTGGCAGTTCGGTTCCCGTCGGAATAGAGATTGTTATTCTCGGCCGGGTCGGTTTTCAGGTTGTAGAGCTCCGGCCGGGGAGCCTGGATATACTTCCAGTCTTCCGAGATTATCCCCAGCAGTTCCGACCAGCCATAATTTTCGCGCGGGAAGAAACTCTCCAGGTAGATGTCGGTGGACTTCAAATTTTTTCCCAGGAGCAGGGGCTTGAGACTCTGCCCGTCGACTTCAGGAGTTTGCTTTATTCCCAGGATATCAGTCACCGTGGGCATGATGTCAATCAAACGAACGGGAAGGCTTATGACCTGCCCTGAAGGCAGACCGGGGCCGACCACGATAAGGGGTACCCGTAGCGACATTTCGTACAGGAAAAGCCCGTGTCCCTGCTCCACTTTTTCTCCGAAGGCCTCCCCGTGGTCGCCGGCGATTATGATCAGGGTGCGGTCGTAACATCCATATATTTTTAAGAGCTCGACCACCCGGCCTACGTACCTGTCCATGAAGGCCACCTCGCCGTCATAGGGGTCGGACTGGAATTTTCGGGCGAACTCCGGCGGAGGGTTGTAGGGAAAGTGGGGATCAAAAAAGTGAACCCAGGCGAAAAATCGCGAGGCGTAATTTTTCTCCAGCCAGCGGGAAAAAGCTTCATAGACGCCACTGGCCGGCCTTTCGGCGTTGTAAGTCTTAAAGGCCTGGCCCGGCTCAAAAAAATCGTCATAGGTCTCGAAGCCCTGGGCCAGCCCGAACCGGGAATCGACAGAAAAGGAGGCCACGAAGGCTGCCGTCCCGAAGCCCCGCTCCTTCAGCAACTCAGCCAGGGTGGTGAAATCAGGCGGCAGGGAATAGTTGCCGTTGTTATGAACACCATGCCGGCAGGGATTAAGCCCGGTCAGGATGGAGGCGTGAGAAGGCAGGGTCAGCGGCACCTGGCAGTAAGCGTTCTGAAACCTGGTCCCGGCCGCAGCCAGCTCGTCCAGGTTGGGAGTCCAGCCGGCCCGGTAACCGTAGGAACCAAGGCGGTCGGCCCGGGTGGTATCCAGGGTTATCAGGAGCACATTCCAGTTGCCGGTTTCAGGCAGGGCGCGGCCGGTCCCGGATTTTTCTTTAAGTATTATCAGGGTAGCGACCAGCGCCAGTAGCAGTACAGCGGCCACCAGGAAATTCCTGGTTCTGGTGTGCTTCTGGCCGGGAGGGCGTGATTGATTATCTTGCCCCGGTACTAACTCTGCAGTTCTGGTCGGAGCTTTTTCCTCCGGCCGGGAGATTGGTTTATGTTTTCTTCTCTTCTTGCTCATTAATCAACCGAAGGCCTGGCCTCGAGCCGGCTTAACCGTAAACCATTATAACTTATGCGGCGGACATTACCAAAGCAGAAGGCAAAGACGCGGAAGACCCGGGTCAGAGTGAGAAAATTACCGCCCTGAGAGCGTCTGGATTAATGCAATCGGGCGATGGAACACTCCTTAGATCAAGTATCATAGGTCGGAAGCGGTCGGCTCCGAGAAGTGACCGGTCGGCCGCGGACCGTGACACATTGCACTCCTGGTTCTTTTAATTCCATTTAAAGGTGAGGGAGATGGCCGCCACGCAGCTGGTGTCCAGGATGTTTGAAGTCATCGGCGAGGCGCTTCAGGCTGACCATTTCCAGCTGGTGGCCTTTGACTTCCGGCAGCGGCCCTTTTTCCAGCAGTTCCGGGGAAAGAAGCCGGCCCTCGGTGAAGGCGAGCGGCTCAACCTGATTAACCGGGCCCTGGAGAAAAGAGAACTGCTGAGCGGCCGGGTTAACCATGGTCAGGACATCCTGGCCGCCTGCTACCCATTCTGCTCGCAGGGACGGATGTTCGGATTTGCCTACCTGGAAAAGCATAACCCGGAAGCCACCCTGACCGAAACTGAAAGGGATATTCTGTCCTCGGCCCTGCCGGTGGTCAGGCTCCTCTCCCAGGAAAGCTCGCCTCCCGAGGAGGTAAGAGTCCAACCCGAAAATACCGGGCTGGAATTTCTCGGCCTGAGCCAGCCCTTCCGTTTGATAAGAGAGCTCGTGGACAAGGTTAAAGAAGTCAGTTCGCCGGTCCTGATTACCGGTGAAAGCGGGACGGGGAAAGAACTCATAGCCCGCATCATCCATCACAGCGGGGTCCGCCGGCGCGGCCAGTTCGTGGCCGTTAACTGCAGCGCCATCCCCGACAACCTGCTGGAGTCGGAGCTTTTCGGGTACGCCCGGGGCGCCTTCACCGGGGCCCTGCGCGACCGGCCTGGCCTGGTGGAAGAGGCCAGCGGCGGCACCTTCTTCCTGGATGAAATCGGCGACCTGTCGCTTCCACTCCAGGCCAAGATCCTGCGGGTGCTTCAGGAAAAGGAGATCAGGCGAATAGGCGAAAACCGCAGTCGCCGGGTGGACGTCAGGTTCATCAGCGCCACCCACCGCAACCTGGAGCAGGAAGTGGCCGTGGGCCGCTTCAGGCAGGACCTCTATTTCCGGCTTAGAATCATCACCATTGAAATCCCGCCGCTTCGCCACCGGCCGGAAGACGTCCTGGTGCTGGTCAACCATTACCTGGATAAATACTGCCGGGAGATGAATAAACCGAGGGCCTTCTTTTCGCCGTCGGCCCTGGAGCTACTCTTGAAATACGGCTGGCCGGGGAACGTCCGGGAGCTGCAGAATGAAATCCAGCGGGCCCTGGTCCTGGCCGGGAACAGCCAGGTCCTGGGGGAAGAGCTTCTGTCCGATGATATTAAGAAATCGAAGGACAGGCCGCTCTCCGACCGCTGGGACTATTCCCGGGCCAAGGCCGAGTTCGAGAAAAAATTCCTGGGCGAAGCCCTGCGTCACTTCAATTTCCACCGGGCCCGGACGGCCGCAGCCATTGGCCTGACCCGCCAGGGCCTCTTTCGCCTGATCAAGAAATACGGCCTGGACCGCGGACTGAATTGAGTTGAAGTGCCGGTTCTTTTCTGTTAAATTCTAACCGTTATGGAAGGCAAGGAAAAAAAGGATAAAGGGGACAAAGTTTTTCAACTGGTCTGCCCGCACTGCGGCGCCCGCCTCTGGGTGGATTCCAGCCTGAGAGAGATCATCCAGTCGGAAAAGGGTCAGAAAAAAAAGGCCTCTTTTGACGAGCTGCTCCTCAAGGAGAAAAAGAAGGCCGAGGAAATCGGTCAGAAGTTTGATTCAACCGTCGAACTTCGCCAGAAAAAACTGGAACAGGCCAAGCAGGCCTTCGAGAAAGCCCTGAGCCACCTGGACGAGCTGGAACAGGAAATAGAAGAAGAGAAGGATAAAGAATAGCTTTAACCCCGCTCCGGGCCGGCCCATTTTTTTAATTTTTGTATTTTCGGAAGGGGAAAGGCAATCCATTTCCTGTTGATATTGACCATTTGTTCCCCCTGTTCGAAAGAAGTATTTTTATGTTTTTATTCCTTTTTCACCTCAATTAGCTCCCACCTGAACAGGGTGGGAACTCCTTTATCTGAAGCCAGAGCCAGCTTTAAATATCCGCTGACACAGCCGGGCTTCCTGGAATTGATTATTGCGGTCGGGCTGACAGATTTAGCTGCCGTGCTTCCCTTGCCCGTTGAACCCTGACTTAACTTCCAGCCTGGGTTTCATCATCGCGGATTTTTTTGGCCATGGTGAAGCCGGTGAATCCAAATATGGCCAGGATTATCACCGCAAAATAATTGGAAAAGGCGTACAGAAGGTACGAAAAGGTCGGCACACCCAGGGTGCCGGTGATGTAAACCCCGGCCATGCTCCAGGGTATGAGCGGCACGATTATTCCGCCGCTCTCCTCGATGATCCGCGACAGGTTCTTGGCGGCCAGTCCTTTTTTCCTGTAGGCATCAGACAGCAGCTCGGCCGGAATGATCATCGACAGGTAAGAACTGCCGGTGATGAGGGCGGCCAGGACGGTGGTGCCGATGGTGGTCAGGACCAGGCTCCAGACCCGGTCAGCGAATTTCATGATCTTTTCCAGGATAACTGCCAGCATCCCGGTCTTCTGCATGATGCCGCCGAAGCTGAAGGCAGTGAAGGCCACCAGCTGGGTTTCCATCATGCTCATCAGGCCCCCGCGGGAAATCAGGCGGTCGACGGCTTCCAGCCCGGTAGTGGCTGAATAGCCGGAATTGACGGCCTGGGCCACCTGGACCAGGCTGGCCTTCTGGAAGATGGCGGCCAGGGTCACGGCCACCGCCGATGAAATCAACATGCCCGGGATGGTTGGCTTCTTGGTAAATGCGTAGTAAAAGACAATTAAAATGGGAACCAGAAGCAGCAGGTTAAAATTAAAATTCTTTTCCAGGGTGGAGGTGATCTGCTGGATTTTTTCCCGGTCAAAATCCCGGTCGCCGTACCTCAGGCCCATGAAGAAGTAAATTACCAGGCCGGCCAGCCAGGCCGGGGTTCCCGACCAGAACATGTGCTTGATGTGGTCGAACAGGTTGGAGCCGGCGGTCACCGCGGCCAGGTTGGGTATATCCGACAGCGGGGACATCTTGTCGCCGAAGTAAGCTCCGGCCACGATGGCCCCGGCCGCCGGCCCGAGTGGAATTCCCAGGCCCAGGGCAATGCCGATAAAGGCCACGCCCAGGGTGCCGATGGTTCCCCAGGATGTGCCGCAGGCCAGGGAAGTCAGGCTGCAGACCAGGCAGGCCGTGACCAGGAAATATTTCGGGGAGATGAGCTTCAGGCCGTAATAGATGATCATGGGAATGGTACCGCTGGCAATCCAGGTGGCCACCAGCACTCCGACGGCCAGCATGATCAGGATGGCCGGCAGGGCTTTCCTGATGCTCTCCACGATGCCGTTTTCCATGTCTTTCCAGGTATACCTGAGGTAGGCACCGAGGCCGGCCGTGATGAAGGCTGCGGCCACCAGCAGCACCTGGGCTTTTATACGGTAGATGCCGTAACCTATGCCCAGCAGAAGGGCCATGGAAATAAGGGGAATCAGGGCCAGCCCGAAGGAAGGTTTCCTTGGCCCGGCTGGCGATTCAACTTTGACTTCTTCTTTTTCGTCCATTTCTTTCTCCCGCCGTTGGCCGGGAAAAGTTTCATCCGGCCTGGACCATCAGGCAGTTTTATGGCTTAAAGGTAAATTCACAGGACGAAGGTGCTCCGGACCTTAAGTTGCCCCCCTTCCATTACCATCCGGCCGCGGCTGAAAACGTACTTGACCTGGAGGGCTTCGTCTAACAGCAACAGGTCAGCCTCGTAACCCGGAAGGAGCTTTCCTTTTCCAGGCAGCCGGTAAAAATCGGCGGCGTTGCCGGAAAAGACGGCCGTGGCTTCTTCCAGTGATAGGATTTTATTCTGCACAACTTCCCGGAAAGCCCGGATAAAATCTTTCTGGCTGGCCACGGTCAGGGCCACCAGCTTGCCCCTCTCATCAAACACCGGCAGGCTGCCGTTGGCGTCGGAACTGACGGTGACCCGGCTGAGCGGCAGGCCGAGAGATTTGATCTGGCCCAGGGCTTCCATGACGCTGACCTCGTCCGGGTCATACGGTTCCGGACCGCAGGTCAGGTCAATGTATCCACCCCGCCTCATCCATTCCAGGGCCTGGGAAAAGAGGTGACGGTTGCGGTTGGCATGGGTGGCCATGACCTGGGTGGCCGGGAGCTCGCTTTCTTCCAGCATTCTGAAAAAGTACTCCAGCCCGCGCCGCCCGTCTCCCAGGTGAAAATGGGCCACGCCGGCCTTCCCGCCCAGCATCCCCCCGACCCGGCATTCGGCTACCAGCTTGAGAAATTCTTCAAAGGTGGGCTGGGAGGATCGATGGTCGGAGATGGCAATTTCACCCGCCCCGATAACCTTGTCGATGAGGGCCACGTCCGACCTGACGCTTCCGGTTATGGTCGGGGTGGGCAGGTTGTAGGCCCCGGTATATATCCATGTGCTCAGTCCTTCTGTTTCCAGGGCCCGGGCCTTGGCCAGGAGCGAGCTCATGTGCCTGGTGACGCTATCTGTGCCCAGGCAACCGATGACCGTGGTTACCCCGCAGCTCAAGCAATCTTCTACCCTGATTTCCGGGGCCCGGGTGGTCGGGCCGCCTTCGCCGCCACCGCCCAGGATGTGAACGTGGGGGTCGATGAAACCGGGAATGGCCGTCAGTCCGCGCCCTTCAACTACCCTGTAATCCACTCCTTCCAGCTTCACCCGGCCGGTTTCGACCAGGGCGGCGATTCTTTCCCCGGCTATCAACATGTCCTGGAGTGGACCTGAGGTCTGGCCACAAGTTTTTATATTCTTAATCAGGGTAAACATTATGCCCTCACTTTCAGGTTGAAAATAAATTAACACGCTTTCTTATGGCTGACAAGAAAAATCCCGCTGGTGAACCGGAGACGGTTAAGAGTAAAATCAGGGGAGGGAAGATTAGAATTAGAAATTCGAGGATTGGCTGATAAACATTTCCGCCCGGCGCGTCGTTTCATTCACGAGACGAGGTGAAAAGTGGAAGGTTAGTTTTTCAGGCAAGCAGACCTGAATGACAGATAGAACCCAGCTTTTGAGACTTCTTGAAGATCAGGGAGGTGATCTCATGTCTTTTGCCCTGAGTCTTCTGGGCATCCGGGCCGAGGCCGAGGATGCCTGCCAGGACATGGTGGTCCAGATGCTCAGGCACTGGGACAGGGTCGATAAGGATAAGAACCTCAAAAGCTGGGCTTTTACCATACTGTACCGGAAGTGCCTGGACCAGCTCAAAAAACGCCGGCGGTTCTTAAATTTCTTCAACCGGGCAGCGACCGATTATGCTGCGGTTGGCCAGGACCCTTCTGAAAACCGGTTGCAGGAGGCCATAAGCGAGGAACTCCTGAGCCGGCTGAGACCGGTCGAGAGGACCTGCCTTTTCCTCTGGGCCAGGGAAGGGTACAGCTCCGAAGAAATTGCCGGTATCATGGGCTGCTCTCCAGGCACTGTCCGGGTGCATCTCTTTAAGGCCCGAAAGAAACTGAAAAGGCTGATGGAGAGGGGAAATGAAAAGAAGGTTCAGGTGTCTTCTGGTTGACCTGGGCTGGCGGCTGGTGCCGCTGGCCAGTTTCAGGTCCTGGCTGCTTGGAGTCCACCTGGATGGCTGTCCGGCCTGCCGGGCCGGGCTGGCCGAAAGAGAAGAAGTCCGGAAGTTGTTTCCGGAGCCGGAGGCTCGACTGGGGGCCGGGCTGGCCGCCCTGGCTGCCGGGTCCGGAAGCCAGCCGGTTGAAGGTTCGAAAATTCGTTCCGAGGGCAGACAGAAAAGGTGGCTGGTCCGCCTGTATGCCGGGGTGACGACCGCGGTGATTGCCATCCTGCTGGCCGGGTTTGGCTGGTATCTCGGCCGCAAGGGAAGCGGTTTACCGGCTCCGGCCATTAATGATACTGATGAAACTAAAATAGTTTCAAGAGTATCATTAGATTATGTCCGTTTTATGGGCCGGCCGGCCGACACTTACATTTACCGGACCGATGACCCGGACATGGTCATCATCTGGGTGGAAGGCAGCAATTGACCGGAAGCCGTTAATTGATTCCGAAAAACGACCGAAGGAGGTCAGAATGAAAGCCTGTAAAATGGAATTGAGAATGGTGGCCCTGGCCGTGGCCCTGGCCCTGGTAATATCGCCGGCCGTCCTGGCCGGATCCCAGAAAGTTAGCCAGGGAAAAAAGCCCCTGGCCGAGCTGAAATTAAAGGTATTTGAGGGGATAAGGGAAGGCAGGGTTGAACCGGTCAAGACGGTGACTTCTTCCTTCCTGAGATACACGCTCTCGGCCAGCATAAAATCCGAGGACACCTCGGAAAGGGAAGAAAACCAACTGCGCCGGGTTTTTAACCTCAGAAGCGTTCAGTTGCTGACCGAAGCCAACCTGAGCTGGCCGGAAATCCGGTCCAAGGATTTTCACATGTTCCGCCTGGACAGCAAGGAATACGCCATTGTCATGACCCTGGTTCGGGTCAACAACCCGGAGCGGATTACCTGCCGCCTCGAAGTCATGGAACAGGATAGGGACAGGAAGAGCAACCTGCTGGACTCGGAGCTGGCCCTGGACAGGAACGTGATCATCACCTTTGGCTTTGAAGACAGCTCGGGCAAACCGTATTTCTTATCGCTTAAAGTCCAGAAGATCTGGGCCGCGGGCGGACCGGTTGTACAGCCCATCGAAGGAGTTGTGGGCGGGGTGGCCGGCGGGGTCGTTGCTCCCAAGCCCACCGAGCCGGTGCCGCCTGAAAAGGCGGCCGAAACGGCCAAGGGTCTTGCGGCCCTGGAGGCCATCAGGGCTACCGGGGAAATTAAGCCACCCAGGCTCATCAAGAAGGTTGACCCGGTCTACCCGGAAGAGGCCAGGGAGGCCGGGGTCGAGGGCGTAGTCATCCTGGAAGTAACCACCGACAAGTTGGGCAAGGTGGCCGCTGTCCGGGTGCTGCGGTCGGTTCCCCTGCTGGACCAGGCGGCCATCGACGCGGTCAAGCAATGGGTTTATGAGCCTTACGTTGTTGACGGCGAAGCCCGGCCCATCGTGTTTACGGTAACAGTTGTTTTCAGGCTCAAATAAAGTTGGCTTTAGGGGTTGGACGGTTGATCAACTGGTGATGGCGCCGGTTGACCGCTGGTCTGGCCGGTCGGGAAAAGGTCTTGAAATCAGAAAGTCCGGCGTTAAAAGAACCCTTGTTAAAAGAATCTTCAGGCCGGGTTAAAATATATTAAAATAGTGCCCGAACTGTAATCGTTGGGAAAAATTATGAAGGAAAGAAGAGCAGTTCTGAATATTCGACCGAACACCATTCCGTCAGGAGGGGAGACTCAAACGGTTGATCGAGGAGAGCGGGGCCGCCTTATATTCCCGGTCCTTATTTCCTTTTTGATAATTGCTAATTTGTTTAGCTGCCGGGTGCGAAAAGTGCCTCCGCAGGTTGAACCGGCTGCTGTTCCAGTTTCTCCGGTTATCTCTGCCGAAGAATTGTTCAGCAGGGCAGAGGCTGAACTTCATAAGTTCACTGTCCCGGGATACAGGGCGGCGGTCGGTTATTTCGAGCAGGCCCTGGAGCGAAAGACCGACCTGGTCATGGTTTACGGGCGCCTGGCCGTGGCCTACGGCCTCTGGGCCAGGGAAAGAAATGACCTGGGCCTGGATAACCTGGAACAGTGGGTGAAAAGTTATTACCTTACTCTAAGGGCTAAAGAACTCGGCCAGGTAGCCGATTACCTCAAGGCCTCGGCCCTGACCGGTAACGCCAGGAGTTTTATAAGCCGCCGGGAATACGGGGAATTCTTCAGCGCCATCAAGAAGCGCTTTGCCGGAGAATCCACCGAGCTGGCCCTGTCGTATGTCCGCGACCTGTTTTCAACCGGTCAATTTAAGAAGGGAACCATCAACCAGCCCCTGGAAACGCTCGACCGGGTTCTGAAGGATAATCCTGATGAAGCCGAAGCTCTGGTTTTCAAAGCTCTCATCCAGGTGCTGACGGCTGAGGACCCGAACCTGGTCAGGGTCATGGAGCTCAGGCCGGACTGGTCATTGCCCTGCTTCTTGCTTGGCCTTTTTTATAAGAGCCGGGGCGAGGTGGAACAGGCTGAAAAGTGGTTTAATCAGGTCCTGGAAAAAAATCCCGACCACCCGCGGGCCCTGGCCGAACTGGGGGAGATGGCTTTTCTGGGCAAAAGATATGAACAGGCAGAAAAACAATTAGAAAGAGCACTGGCCCTCGATGGAGTGATGCCCCGGGCCCATCTGATTGTCGGCCTGGTCCTGCGTGAAAAAGGAGAATATGACAGGGCGCTGGAACATTTCCAGGCCATTACCACCCTTGTTCCCGATCATGAAGAGGCCCTGTACTACCAGGGGCTGACTCTGATCGAGCAGGCCGACTGGCCTGGTTCCCTGGAAATCCTGGATTCACTGGTCAGGATTGGCGGCAGTTATGAAATTTTCGGCTACGCCCTGCGAGCCCTGTCCTGCCTGATGCTCAACCGCCTGGCCGAGGCCGAAGCAGATTGCCACCAGGCCCTGGCCCTCAGTTCTAATTATTATCTTCCCTATTACCTCCTGGGCCTTATCCATTTCAGGCGAGAAGACTGGAAAAAAGCAGCTGAAAGCTTTAATCAGTCATTGAAAATTGACCGGACCTTTGATGATGGTCATTACCACCTGGGCCAGACCTATCTGAAGTTGAATGATTTCAGGAAGGCCAGGGAGGAGTTGACCCGGGCAGCCGAGCTGTTCGAGTACGAGGCCGGGCAGGCCGAGCAGCTGGTTAGTCAGGCCCGGGAGCGGGGCTGGGCCAGGAAGGCTGAACTTCTCCTGAAACGAAAAGACGAGTTGGTTGGCAAGGCCAGGCATTGCCGTCAGCTCCTGGCCTCACTTTGAGAAAGCAGGCGCCACTCAGGGCTTTTAACTTGATTATTGGCTCCCCTCAGTTCATTAAGTACATAAGAAGACTGGTCGGAATTAAAATTACTCTCCCCCTTAAGAAAAGAGAAGGCAGGTCCTCAATGGAACCCTAAAATTCTTTTGAAATTTGACCGGCTCTGGGCTAAAATAATTAGCCCATGTCGAGGACCTTTGAAGAAGAACTGAAGAGTTTCGAAAAATTCATCCAGAGAATCAGCAGCCTGGCCCTCTTTCCCAAGAAACTGGTGGTTAAGGGTGCGGAGAATTTTGTCCGCGAGGGGCCGAACATCATCGTCGGCAACCATGTCGGAAGCTACAAGGACGTGGCCGTCCTGTTCAAGACCGTCCCCCGCCCGATTTTCTTCACCGCCAACAAGATGATTTTTTCCAAGGAAGAGTTCAGTTTCCTGGTCCGAAAGCATCTTCACCGCAGCATGAAGAACTTCGGCCTGATGGTCCATTTCCTGCTCAATCCATTTTTTACTCTTATTGTCCGTTACATTTCGTCCAACATAGCCAGGGTTGGCTACATTCCGGTCGACCTGTACGAGGGACGGGCGGCCGCGGTCAGGAAGTGCCAGGAATATTTGAAGGTGGGCAGGGCCATTGTCCTGCTGCAGGGGCGGGGTCACTTCGACGATGCCGACCCCAACCCCTACGTGGCCCGCTTCCGCCACGGTCCGGCGGCCATGGCCTACAACCTTTATAACGAGGACCGGCTGGATGTTCCTGTCACCCCGCTGGCCTTCTTCGGCACCCACATCCCCTTCGGCGTCCCGGCCACGGTCCAGGTCAACGTGGGCAAGCCGATGTTCATCTCCCGCTACTGGGTGGAGAATGACAGCCGGCAGACGGTCGAGAATTTCCGCCAGGTTCTCGAGAAGACCGTCAACCAGCTATTCCTCGAGCTTCTGCGTAACCGGTAATTTTCCGGTTAACCTATAGATTTTCTGGGCAACCAGGTTAATCAGTGAGAAACGCCTAACCAAAGAGGAGAGTGAGGCATGTTCAAAGGACATCCCAGGGGATTGTTTGTGGCCTTCTTCGCCAACATGGGTGAACGTTTCGGTTTTTACACCATGGTCAGCATCTTTGTCCTGTTCCTGCAGGCCAAGTACGGGATGACGCCGGGCCAGACCGGCTTCATGTATGCCACCTTCATGTTCTTTGTCTATTTTTTCCCGCTGCTGGGCGGCTTCCTGGCCGACCGGGTGCTGGGTTACGGCCGGACCATCAGCATCGGCCTGGTGGTCATGTTCAGCGGTTACCTGCTGCTGGCCCTGCCGACCAGGTTTCAGACCGGCTTTGCCCTGGTGGTGGCGGCCCTGGCCACCATTGCCCTGGGGACGGGCTTGTTCAAGGGTAACCTCCAGGCCCTGGTTGGCAATCTCTACGACGACCCGAAATACAGCCACCTGCGGGACCGGGCCTTTACCATCTTTTACATGGGCATCAATGTCGGGGCCATGTTTGCCCCGTCAGCTTCCGAGGTTGTTTCCAATTTCATCCTGAAGAAGAGCAACTTCTTCTACGATGCCCGCATCCCGGCCCTGGCCCACGATTTCTTAAACGGGAAACTGGCCGATGCCAACCAGCTCCTGGAACTGGCCCAGAAACAGAACCCGGCCATAACCATTGATGGGCTCCGGCAATTTGCTGAGACCTATCTCGGAACCCTGGGCAAGTCCTATCACTTCGGTTTCGGGGTGGCCTGTATCAGCCTGATAATCTCGATGTTAATTTTCTGGGGTTTCAGAAAGTATTACCGGCAGGCCGATATCACCGAGAAACAGAAAGAAAAGTCGGCCGAGCTTAAAGCCCAGATGGTCGAGCTGACCCCGGAGCAGACCAAGCAGCGCCTGGTGGCCCTGGGCCTGGTCTTCCTGGTGGTCATCTTCTTCTGGATGGCCTTCCACCAGTCGGCGGTCACCATGACCTTTTTCGCCCGCGATTACACCGTCAAGCAGGTGGGCCAACTGACCAACCTCTGGTTCGACCTGGGCGGCCTGCTGCCGCTGTTCCTGTCCATACTGGGCCTGGTCTTCCTGGTGAAGAAGGGCGTATCGAAGGGTGGCCGGATCGCCGGTGGGCTGGCCTTCATCATTTTTGCCGTGCTGACTTACCTCCGTTACAGTTCCTACCCCGAGGTCAGTCCCTTCCAGCCCCAGCGCTTCCAGCATTTCAACCCCTTCTTCATCGTGGCCCTGTCGCCGCTCGTCATCGGGATTTTTTCTTACCTGAATAAAATTGGCAAGGAACCCTCGGCTCCAAGAAAAATTGGCATTGGTATGCTGCTGACCGCGGCTTCGTTTTCCATCCTGGTCATCGCCTCGCTCCGGCTGCCCAGTCCGGCCGAGCTGGGAGGCAGGGTGGCCCCGCCCGAGTACCTGGTTTCGGTCTACTGGTTAATCAGCACCTACTTCCTGCTGACGATTGCCGAGCTCTTCCTGAGCCCGATGGGCATTTCCTTCGTTTCCAGGGTAGCCCCGCCCAAGTACAAGGGCCTGATGCAGGGCGGCTGGTTTGCGGCCACGGCCACCGGTAATTATCTGGTGGGCCTGGTTGGTTACCTGTGGATGAAGGTTCCGCTCTGGGCCCTGTGGTCAATCCTGGTGGTGGCCTGCCTGCTGTCGGCAGCCTTTATGTTCAGCATCATGAAGCGGCTGGAGAAAGCAGCTTCCAGTTAAAGGCAGAGTGGTTGCCGGCGCAACCGGTGATGGAACCCGGGCAGCAAACCGAGGCTGTAAGCTGGAGGTATATCGGGCCAAACTTGGATTCAGGCCCGGGAACCGCGATCAAAAAGAAAAGCCGAGAACGGCAGAAAGAGGAGATTTCCGAAGTTAATTAGAACAATCGTTTTCCTGATGAAATGGTTTTGGCCAGCTTCGAGCCTGGAATTTTTAGAATACTCTGGAAAAAAAGCGGCAGCTCATTTAGACTGGCTTTTGGAACGTCCGTGAAAATATGACCCGAAGAGACTTCCAGGTCAGTGGATTTACCATGCTTCCGGTTACAAAGGCAAGGTTTAAGGCTTACCCGGGGAGGGTAATTGTAATTGCTCTCGTGCTTGCTGTTCTGGCCGGGAACCTGAAGTCTCAGGCCCAGTTCCGGCCCCCCGCCCGGGACCGGGGCAGCCTGGTTTTTTCCCTGGAAAATGATGTCTTGCTGAAGCAGGATGAAGGCTATACCAACGGCGTCCAGTTGATGTGGATTACGCCGGAGCTGAGCCAGAATTCCGGGTCTTCCTTCCTGAGGTGGCTGGCCCGCATAAACCGCGGGCTGCTCGGTGCAGATAAAACCGCGACGGCCAGCGGTGATGAAAGTAAGCCTGAACAGCGAAGGGCCGGGCTGTCGTTTGTCCAGGGGATGTTTACCCCGGACAACCTTTCGGAAAAAGAATTGATACCGGATGACCGTCCTTATGCCGGCCTTCTCTATGCCAGCCTGGGCCTGGTTAAACTGGGGCCGCTTCGCCAGGACTCGGCCGGGCTGGCCGTTGGCGTGGTCGGACCGCTATCCCTGGCCGGGACCATTCAGCGCTGGCTTCACCGGACCTATGGCTGGACCTACCCCGAGGGCTGGGAGAACCAGCTCAAGAACGAGCCGGTGGTGGAGCTGTGGTTCAACCGGCTGTGGACACTGGTGCCCCCCAGGATTTCTTTTCATGGCCTGCAGCCGGTGGTCAGGGCCGGAGCCGGAGCCCAGGTCGGGAACCTGCTGATCGCCGCGGCCGCCGTGGCCGACCTTAAGCTCGGTTTCAACCTGGAGCCGCAGATGGATACTTTTACCGCGGCTCCGCTCTTCAACCATTTTGTGGCTGGCCGGGCCACCCGGACTTCGGTTTACGCTTTCCTCAGGCTGGAAGGCCGGGCCGTGGCCAGGAACCTGCTTCTCCAGGGCAATACTTTCCGGGAAAGTCACGGGGTCGATATCCATCCATTTTATGGCCAGCTGTCAACCGGCCTGGCCTACCAGTCGAAACAGGCCGCGTTAATACTTTATTTTGTGATGAGGACCAGGGAATTTGTCGGCCAGAAATACAGGGAACCCTATTTCGGCCTGACCTTTTCTTTCAACCTGTGAGAGATTTGTGGCCGGGTCTGGGCCCTGGAGTCGGTTGCCGGTTGTTTGGACGGCGACTTCCGAGGAATTGATCCGTGGTAGAATTGGATAATTTCACATGGAGCTCGGGCCAGAAATTCCGGGTGATGTTCGATTCCCGGAAGGAGCGGGGGAGAGATTTCCCTTCTGGCTTGAATTGAAAATCACTGGCGGAGTTCATGAAGGCCTATGATGGAAAGAATTAGAATCACGAGATGTCTTGAGGGTGAAAGATGAGCCTGAAAAACGTGGCCGTGTTTTGCGGGTCGCAGCCGGGCCGGGATGAAATCTATGCCCGGAAGGCCAGGGAACTGGCCAGGGAGCTGGCCGCCCGGAACCTGACCCTGGTTTTCGGGGGCGGGGGCATCGGGCTGATGAAGGAAGTGGCCGAGGAGATGCTGGCCGCCGGGGGCCGGGTCATCGGGGTCATCCCCAGAAACCTCCTGGAACGCAACCTGGGTTTTTCCGGCCTGTCGGAACTCATCGTGGTCAACGACATGCACGAGCGCAAGGCCACCGTGGCCAGGCTGGCCGATGGTTTCATTGCCCTGCCCGGCGGCTGGGGAACGCTGGAAGAGATTTTTGAAGTTCTGACCTGGGCCCAGCTCGGTTACCATGGGAAACCCTGCGCCTTCCTGAACGTGGCTGGATATTTCGATCCGTTGCTGGACTTCATGGGCCGGGCGGTGAGCCAGGGTTTCCTGCTTCCAGAGCACCTGAAAATGTTCACCATGAGTGAGAAGCCGGAGGAAATCCTGCGCTTCATGGAAGACTACCGCCCGCCGCTGATCCTGGACGCCATCTGGGGCCTTAATCCTGACGACTTTAATAATTCTGAGGGAAAAGATTAAAGGGGGCAGCCCGGCCGGACGGGCCTGGTCAGAAGTCAGGTTAATGTATACGTTGTTTCGATACCGCAATTCATATTCTAATTAAGCTGATGAAAACCAGGATGTGGAATACAGGGTTCTTTAAGGGGGCCCAGCTCCTGCTTCAATTTAACTAATCACCGTTTCCGGGAGACTGGTCTGGCCATAAATAATTCAGAAGAAAATCGATCAGGTTCTTTGAGAAAAGAAATCGACCGCCTCCTTACTCCGCCGGTCGGTCGATGTTAATTCCGCCAGCTCCCGAATTTGAGGAGGGGCGAGACAGGTGGCGCATGGCCAGGTAGAGCGGGAAGCCCAGTACCAGGAAAGCAGAACCCAGCAGGGCCTGTCGTGGCTGGGACCTAAGGACATTAACCGTGATGCTCAGCAGGAAGAAGATGAACAGGGCCGGCAGGACCGGGTAAAGGGGCACCCGGAAGCCCCGGTAAGGCTCTCCTTTTTTCTTAGCCCGGGCCCGCAGGACAAAGACGGTCGAGGCCACCACGGCGATGCCCAGGCTGTCCAGGAACATCACGTAGTTGACGATGTTTTCAAAGGTCCGGAGGAAGGCCAGGCTCAGCAGCATGAAAGCCCCCAGGAACAGCAGCCCGAATTCCTGGACCTGGGTCCTGGGGTTGACCTTCTTGAAAATTCCAGGCAGGGTGCGGTCTTCGGCCATGGCCAGGTAGGTGCGGGGAAGCTGCATCAGGATGGCATTTAAGAAGCCCAGGGCCGAAAGAAAAATTGCCAGCGACACGAACTTGTGCCCGGCTTCTCCGAAAACCACCCGGGCCGTTTCAGCCGCCACCAGCTTGGCCGAGCTCATACCAGGCAGCCCCAGCACCCGCCAGTAGGCCAGGTTGACGAGCAGGTAACAGGCGATGACTATCAACATCCCGGAGATGACCGCCCGGGGCAGGTTCTTACTGGAATCCTTCAGGTCGGCTCCGAGGTTGATGGTCTGCTGGTAGCCACCGTAGCTGAAAAAAACGGAGATGAATCCCAGTCCCAGGGCCAGCCACCAGGGATTTTCCAGCGGGAGTGAAGCCTGCCGGATATCCGCCCCGCTGTGCCGGCTGAAAATTCCGGCCGCAGCCAGGACGACAATCAGGATGATTTTTGACAGGCTGAGAAGGTTCTGGGTCCTGGCTCCCGATTTTATCCCGATGTAGTTCAGGAGGAGGAGCACAATCACCATGGAAAAGGCCAGGAACAGTATGTTCTGGGAGGTCCGGGCCGCCTCCGGCAGGATGATGGGGGCCAGGTACTCGGCCCCGATCAGGGCCACCCCGGCCCCGCTGGCGGTGTTAATTATAAAGACGTTAGCCCAGTTCAGCATGAAAGCCAGCAGGGAATTGTAGCTTTCGGCCACGACCTTGTAGTAGGAACCCGGCTCCGGGAAGCGGGCCCCGATCTCGGCGAAAGTCAGGGCTCCGACGAGGGTGATGAGCCCGCCGGCAATCCAGGCGGCAAAGAACAGGACCGGAGTCCGGGTGGCCGAGGCCACCATGGCCGGGGTGCGGAAGATGCCGATACCGATGACCAGGCTGACCACTATCATGGTAACGTCGAAGGTGTTGAGCCTGGCCTTAATCATAAAAACCTCAACTTTTCAAGGCAGGTCGAAGCCGCCAGCCTGGGCCGAATTAAATTAGAATTATCTTCAAGTTCAGGCCGGAAAGCAAATAGAAAGTTTGCCATGGTATTAGAATTGGTTAGTGGGAAGTGCCTTGTTTCTGTTGGATCCGCGCTAATTCCACCGCAGGGCTCTTGGTTTGATGCTGGAAAGGATTTCTGATGATGATATGAAGGAAAGAAGCATAAAATTTCTCTATATTTTTTTCTTTTATTTATTGCCCGGGCTGATATCAAACCGTAAACTTGTTCAATCGGCAAAGAGCTGAAAAATCTCTCTCTTCTTCCAGAGGTAATAAATTGCCCAGAGGCAATAGAGCAGGCTTGGGATGACGATGCCTATCCGGAAAAATCCGGTCAGGGCGGCCACCAGCAGGACATCAAACAGCCACATGCCTATGCCCAGCAGGGCGAAGACATAGCCGGTCTTCTTGAAGCGCAGCAGGCCGAAAGAGCTGATTATCAGGAAAACTGACATCACCAGGTCGGGAATGGCGAAGCCATTGTAAAGGTTATCGGGAACGGGCAGGGTCTTGGGAAAGCGGTTGGCCAGCAGGTGGCCTGTCCAGAAGGCTATGGTCATCAGGGCCACGAAAAGATTGATCACCCCGATTATGACCAGCCCCAGGATGAATCGTTTTTCTCTGTCCATATTACCCTCGGATTGGATTGCCACCTGCATGATATAACATTTGCCGTGTCTTTGTAATCCCGCAATTTCTGGGTGCTTTCTGGGTGGGATTTCGCTTCAGCAATTTCTATCTGGCGACTGGCAAGTTGGAGAATACCTCATCAGGCTTCAAAGCTTGCGGGGAATTTATTAGGGAAAAGGTGAAACCAGTTTTTGCCTGTTATTTTTTACTCCCGGTCCAGCCCCTTGTTGAAGACTGCCGTCAGGAAGCGGCGGTCACGTTCGGACAGGGCCAGCCGGCCGAACAGGTCGTGCAGCAGGTCGGTCACGTGCTCGCGGTTGGTATCGTGCATAAAGCCGCGTTTTTCCAGCTTTTTCAGGATCAGCTTCAGGCAATCTTCCTGTTCCTTGCGGGGCAAAGGTGGAGCCACCTGGGGAACGGGCTGGGAGCCTGAGGCCCGGAATATGGCGTAAAGGCTCAACAGAACGGCCGCGGCCAGGTTGTAGGATGGCTGCCGCCCGGCCTGGGGAATAAAGTAAACGAAGTTAGCCCGGCGCAGCTCCCGGTCGGATAGACCTGTCCTCTCGTTGCCGAAGACCAGGCCGATTTTGGTTTCGGCCGGGAAGGTTTTAATTTTCTCCACCATTTCATCTATGGTCAGTATCCTGAAGGCCTTTCTCAATCTCACGGTTGAAGCCAGAACCAGGTTAAGGTCCGACACGGCCTCGTCCAGGGAAGGATACAGGCTGGCTTTTTTCAGGATATCGGCCGAGTGTACCGCAGGCCGGAAGGCCTCCGGCTGAAGCCCGGTCAATCCGGTTATTCTCAGCCTGCCAAAGCCGGTATTTTTCATGGCCCGGGCCACCAGGCCGATATTTTCCTGGTTTTCCGGGTTGACCAGGACCACGGTAAAACGGGCGAGGTTGAGGCGGTCTTCGGTGAGCAGGTACGGAAGCTTCATGCCTGAATTATATCCCAAGTAGCTTCGGGGGAGAAAGGCCTGATGGCTTCTAAATTAGAAACCAACAAAGGGAATGCGGAGCGGAGTGCGGCCAAAACTTAAAACGAGGATAAGAGAAAAGGCCGGAGGGTTTCTATGAAAAAATCTGGCTAACCATGAGGTCTCATGGGTTGTTAAACCAGGCAAATGGCTTAGAAGCGGAAAGATAAAACCTGTTCTTATGATTGCTCGGCTTTACTGAAGACAAAGCCCTTTTTTTCTATCAGGTTCAGGCAATGCTCGACGACTGTCGGGTCATAGAGCTTTCCGGCGTTGGCCCTGATTTCCTTCAGGGCCACTTCCATTCCCAGGGCCGGTCGGTAAGGCCGGTGAGAAGAAATGGCTTCAATCACGTCGGCCACGCAGATTATCTTGGCTTCCAGCAGGATCTGCCTGTCTTTCAACCCGCGCGGGTAGCCGGAACCATCTATTTTTTCATGGTGCTGCAAAATTATTTCGGCCACCGGCCAGGGGAACTCGATGCCTTTAAGGATGTCATATCCGACCTGGGAGTGAGTCTTGATGAGTTCCATTTCGATTTCGGACAGTCGCCCTGGTTTGTTTAGAATCTCAGGTGGCACGGCTATTTTCCCCAGGTCATGGATGACCGAGGCGAAATTGACGGCCTGGACCCGGGATTCCTCCAGGCCCATTTCCCGGGCGATGGCTTCGGCCAGTTCGGCCACCCGCTCCTGGTGACCGGCAGTGTAAGGATCCCGCACTTCGACCGTCCTGGCCGTGGCCCTGATAATGCCCTGCAGGGTCTTTTCCAGGTTCCGGGCGGCCGTTTTCCTTTCTGTTACATCAAGAACGATGGCCAGGAAGCTTTTCTTGCGGGCCACGTCCACGAGCTGCAGGTGGACTTCAACCGGGTAGGTGGAGCCGTCCTTTCGCAGGTGGCTCGTTTCGAAGAGGATCTTTTTCTTGCTGCCTTTGAGCACCGGTTTGAGCAGGGCGGTGAATTTTGGCGGGTCAAACTCCGGTTTGAGATGAAGAGGGGTCAGGGTGGTCAGTTCTTCCAGGGTGTAACCGGTGTTATCGAGGGCGGCCCGGTTGGCATAGGTGATTCTCAGGGAGTCGGGGTCAAAAATGTAAATTTCGTTCTGGCTGTTTTCGATCACCCGCAACATCTCTTCCTTTTCTTGCTCGGCCTTAACCCGCCCGGTCACATCGCTGACGTAATTCAGGGTGGCCGGACGGCCTTCCCAGTTTATCATAACCGCGGTTATCTCAACCCACCTGACCGTGCCATCCCTGGCTATGAACCTGAATTCATAGGTTGGCTGGAAGGTTTCTTCCTGCAGCCTTCTCTGGTGTCTTTCCCAGACCAGCTTCCGGTCGTCCGGGTGGATGAAATCAAGGAAAGATCTACCGATGATCTCATCTTCTCTGTAGCCGTATTCCAGAGCTTTTTTATTGGCCAGTTTCAGCACCCCGTCCTGGGCTACCAGGATAAGCTGTCCGGCATTGTCAAACAGCACCCGGTATTTTTCCTCGCTTTCTCTGAGCTTGTTCTCGGCAGTTATGCGCCTGGTTTCGCCCTGGAGCATGAGGCCTGTAAGGACCGTGGCCACGGGGAAAATCAGCATTATGGGCAGCCAGATACGGCTTATGACCGAAACGCCAGTGGGCCAGGGCAGGATAAGCAGCTGGCAGGCCAGCATCACCAGGTGGACGGCCAGGCCGAATCCATAGAGCTGGTAGTGGTTGAGTTTATATGACTTCGGTTTGAAAATTGCCCTGAAGCCCAGGCCGGTAAGCGCGCAAAAGATGATGGTGGCCAGCCCGGCCCAGACGCCGTTACCACCAAGGTGTGCCCTGTAAGCCATGGAGATTATTGAGGCCAGGGTGGCCGGCCAGAATCCGCCGTACAGCCCGGAGAGCGATATTATTATTGACCGCCCGTCGTAAATTAGTCCGCTTCCGTACCTGTAGGCGACGCTCATGGCGGCCACGGCGGTCAGGCCAAAAACCAGGCCGGTCAGAATTTTTCCGGCCTTTTTTTCCAGGATGGTAAGCCGAAGGGTCAGGCTGTAGAGGGTTATCAGGGCCAGTATAAGTGAGACATTGAGTATCAGTGAGATATACATCTGGGTTACTCTTCGGTCAGGATCTTGCCCCGCTGTCCTAATTCCCCGATGCTATTCAAGGGCTTTGTCGGCTCCCCGTCTTAAAATTCAGATTATAATTATTCTAATTTTAACGGGCTGTCAACTGGAATATTCTCCAGGAGGGGGGAAGTTTTTCAGGGATTGGAACATAAGGCTCTGCTAATTTCCTTTCTTTATCATTTTATCCTTATAGCAAGCTTTTTTCCTGCGTGAAATTATGGGAGAAAAATCGGGGAACGAGTATTGTGTCCCCCTTTACAGGCCAAGCTCCTGGACGGCTTTCTCGATACGACGGAGTGCTTCGACCAGGGTGGCCCGGGGGCAGGCTAAGTTCATCCGCTCGAAGCCTTCCAGCTCTGGTCCGAATACCGGACCTTCGTCGAAATAGACCCTGGCCTTTTTCAGGAAGAATTCGTTGAGTTCTTTCTGGGGCAGCCCGAGGGCCCGGCAGTCCAGCAGGGCCAGGTAGGTACCTTCCGGTTTTAGAAACTTGATCTGCGGGATTTTTTCTTCAAAGTAGTTTCGGGCAAAATCCATGTTATCTTCGAGATAGACCATCAATTGATCCAGCCAGGCAGCGCCCTGGGTGTAAGCAGCTTCCAGGGCTACCAGCCCGAAGATGTTGTTTACGGTGAGGCCCAGGTTGTCCAGTTGCGTCTTATAAAGGTTGAGGAGTCTCTGGTTGGGTATGATTACCAGCGAGGTGGTCAGGCCGGCAATGTTAAAGGCCTTACTGGGGGCGGTCAGGGTTATGGTCCTGGTGGCGATTTCGGGGGAAATTGAAGCAATCGGGATATGCTTGTGCCCGCGGTAGACATGCTCGGCGTGGATTTCGTCTGAGATGATCAGCAGCTCATGTTTCAGGCAGATTTCGGCCAGCTTTTCCAGCTCTTCTTTTCGCCAGACCCGGCCGACTGGATTGTGCGGGGAGCAAAGGATGAGCACCCTGGTCCGCCGGTCGATTTTATTTTTAAGGTCATCAAAATCCATCCTCCAGGTCCCGTTATCAAAGCGGAGGGGGTTGCTGACCACCCGGCGCCCGTTGTTCTCCACGGCCGAGAAAAAGGGGTAATAAACCGGGCTCTGGACGATAATTGTATCTCCCGGGGCGGTATAAGTCTGGACGCAAATATTGAGGGCCGGGACCACCCCGTGGCACCTGGACAGCCATTCCCGCTTTATTTCCCAGTTATGGCGGACCTTCATCCAGCTGATGATGGCTGACCAGAAAGAACGGGGTATGAAGGGATAGCCATAGGCCCCGTGTTGAGCCCGCCTGATGACTGCTTCCACCACTTCGGGCGGGGCCGGGAAATCCATGTCGGCCACCCACATCGGTATTACCTCTGGCACACCCAGCACCTGCTCGCAGAACTCCCACTTCAGGGAACAGGTGTGGCGCCTGTCCAGGACAGAGTCGAAGTCATACTTTTTCTCAGGCATTGTTCTTTCCTTAAATGGTTCTCCGGAAATAAAGCCGCCTTTAAGGCCGGAAAACAGATGCTTATTTTAGTTGAGGCTGTCCTGAATGGCAACTTCGCCTGAAAAAAGCACGTTCCTTGACATATTCTTAAAGGTGGATTATATTTCTCGGAAATTTGAGAAGGTGACTGTTGCCGGGCAGGCCGGCTGCCGGTCAGTAGATCGGGCCTCGGTTCTGAGTAATCAGCCCGGATGACGATAAGATAAAAACAGGTTCTGCGGGTAACTAAAAGACTAGGAGGGAAAAGGTGCAGGCTATTGTTTGTATCAAGCAGGTGCCGGATACCACGGAAGTAAAGATTGACCCGGAAAGGGGCACCCTCATCAGGGAAGGGGTGCCCAGTATCATCAATCCCTTTGATACCTATGCCATCGAAGAGGCCTTGCGCTGGAAAGAGAAATTCGGGGGCAAGGTCACGGTCATCACCATGGGACCGCCCCAGGCCATCAGTGCCCTGAAAGAGGCGGTGGCCATGGGCGCGGACGAAGCCATCCTGCTGAGCGACCCGGCCTTTGCCGGTGCCGATACCTGGGCCACGGCCTATACCCTGGCCGCGGCCATCAGGAAAATCGGCCAGTTCGACCTGATTTTCTGCGGCCGCCAGGCCATCGACGGCGATACCGGCCAGGTAGGTCCCGGTGTAGCCACCCAGCTTCAGATCAATCAGCTAACCTATGTCTGCAAAATATCCAGCCTCGACCTTGAGCAGAAAAAAATTGAGGTGGAGCGGCTGGTCGAAGAAGGCAAGGAAGTAGTTCAGTCGACACTGCCCTGTCTCATAACCGTGGTTAAAGACATCAACCAGCCTCGCTATCCTACTATCCTGGGCATCAGGCGTTCGCAGAAAATACAGATTCCAACCTGGACTTCAAAGGACCTGGACGTGGACCCGAAGCTGATTGGCCTGAACGGTTCGCCGACCAGGGTGGTGAAGATAGAAACCCCGCCGGCCCGGGCGGGCAAGTGCCAGATCATGCAGGCGGAGTCGGTTGAGCAGCAGGCCGAACTCCTGGCCGAAAAACTCATCGCCGAAAAGATCATTGTTTGAGGTGCGACCATGGCCTTACTTGAAATAAAAAGAGACGCCTGTACCGGGTGTGGACTGTGCATTCAGGTCTGTCCCTTCGGGGCCCTGGCCCTTGACGCTGAAAATATCATAACGGTGAATGAGGCCTGCACCGGTTGCGGAGCCTGTGTTCCCGAGTGTCCGACCGGAGCCCTGAGCCTGCCCGAAGTTGAAAAGAAAGAGACTACGGACCTGGGCACATACCAGGGAGTCTGGGTCTGGGTGGAGCAGTACAACGGGCACGCCTCCTCCATTTCCTGGGAGATGATTGGCGAAGGCAAACGCCTGGCGGCGCGGCGCGGGACAATTCTTACCGCCTGCGTCCTCGGCCACGAGGCCGAGCCCATAGCCAGGGAAGCCATTGCCTACGGGGCCGACCGGGTTTTCCTGGTGGACGACCCCACACTGAAAGTTTACCGCACAGATCCCTATGCCCGCTGCCTGGTGGAGCTGGTGAAAAAATACAAACCTGAGATTTTTTTGCTTGGAGCCAGCACCCGCGGCCGCGACCTGGCCGGGGCGGTGGCCACATACCTTTATACCGGACTGACGGCCGATTGCACCGGGCTGGAAATCGAGGAAGGTTCAAACCTGCTTCTCCAGATCAGGCCAGCCTTCGGCGGCAACATCATGGCTACCATAAAGTGCGAAAACTACCGGCCGCAGATGGCCACGGTCAGGCACCACGTGTTTGAGATGCCGGTTTCCGACCACAGCCGCCAGGGTCAGATTATCAGGGAAAAACCCGTGCTGCTGGAAGAGCAGATTGCCACCCGCGTTCTTGACCTGATAGTTGAAAAGAACGAAGTCAACATCGCCGATGCCAAGATAATCGTCTCCGGCGGACGCGGTTTGAAGGGACCGGAGGGATTTGCCATCATCCACGAGCTGGCCGACGTCCTGGGCGGGGCGGTGGGCGCTTCCCGGGCCGCGGTCGATTCCGGCTGGATTTCCTATGCCCACCAGGTCGGTCAGACCGGAAGGACGGTCCGCCCGGACCTCTACATCGCCTGCGGCATCAGCGGGGCCATCCAGCACCAGGCCGGCATGCGCACCAGCAAGATTATCGTGGCCATCAACAAGGACCCGGAAGCCCCGATTTTCCAGATTGCCGATTACGGCATTGTCGGCGACCTGTTCACCGTGGTGCCGGCGCTGACCAGGGCCCTGAAAAAAAAGCTGAACAAGTAGAAATCCGGTCAAAAGATTTTTTGGCCAACTGGAGCGGATCCAGGCTTATCTCTGTTATTATCCTTCAGCCACTGCCATCTTTCCTTGACTTTATGACCACCGTTTTTTAAACTCTAACTGATGTCCATCCAGGCACCAGGGTTTTTTTTCGGTTCTCATTTTTTTTTCGGTAATAGTTTCCAGTCAGGAAATGTTTTATTAGGGAGGATTTTTACATTTTCTGGCTCTGGTGATGACTTTAAATTTTTTCAGGAGGGGTGAAGTGGCCATAAAAACTGAACGAGGCCTGTGGTTCAGTTTCATTTTTATCCTGGGACTGGTCATAATATCTCTTCTTTTATACCTGATTCTGGGCACGGCCAGCCGGATACAGCCGACCAGCCTGGTCTGGCACGACAACGACAAGGACGGACGCGATTCTCCGGGCGATGTCATAGAGATGGACAACGGCCAGGTTTACCTGAGGCTTGATTTCGTCGATGTCTGGAAGGGGCACCAGGCCCTTAACCCTTTTGAAACGCCGCCCGAGACCAGGGACCTGGACCCGCGCTGGAACGGCTATTACCTTCAGGAAATGCGTTACCGCGGGGAACTCTGCTACCGCTACCTGGGCTGGGACCGGGCCCGGGAGATGTACCCGACGCTCAGCTCCAACGACGTTATCGGCTTGGTCGGACAGCCGGAAAGCTATCCCGATAATCCCTTCCTGTCCATGTGGAATGCCAAGGAATCGGAAAAAAACCCTTCCTACAAATGGTATGTCTACTTTGAAAAGCATGAAATACTCCAGGATAAAAGGCGCGGGCGGGTCCTGGTCCTGACTGCCGATAAGGGCCAGGGATTAAGCCACAGGCTGGAAATCAGCCTGAAAGGGGGACAACTTTTCTTTGAGCACAGTGTCAGGAATAACCGGGCGGAGGAAGTCCCCTACATCAACCTGCTGACCCTACCCGCCAACAGGATAATCGACACCGCTTTCGGGCCGGCCGAGCTGCTCTGCTCCAGGAACATCGAGCCGCTGGGTTTTTCCGATAGCTATACCTTTACCGTCAGCGGCGAAGGACTGGCCGCCTCGGGCATGCTGCCCTGGAAGGTCAAGAGGGATACCACCAGCAACTACTTCACCGGCGGCTGGTGGATTCTGCACCAGCATGGCCTTTTCGTCTGGAAGGCCACAAAGATAAAACCACAGGAGGAAGCCCGCTTCAACCTGGTGGCCACCTTTTCCAACGAGAATATTTACTCGCGCTATGACCGTTACCTGAAACAGAACGGCCTTAACTTCGAAAAGGTCAACCTGGACGAGGTTGAAAAATACCTGGTGAGCAACGTTCCCCGGACGATTACCAGGGAAGGCTGGGTCTACCATGCCTACGAGTGGCCGACCAACGACTGGCACAACGAGATGACCGGCAAGGCCTTCATGACCATGTTCTACGTCACCGGCGACCGCACCTGGCTGCAGTACACCGTGAATGCCAACCGGTTTTACCTGGAAAAGATGCGCTGGAACTCACCCGACCATCCTTTCTTCGGCTACTTCATGGACCAGACGGTTGACACCAAGCAGCGGCAGTGCTTTCTCTGGTCCCAGCCCTACAACGTGGAATCACTCCTGGCCGAGTACCCGCTAACCGGGAACCCGGCGGCCAGGGAAGCCCTGCTCGTAAATTTTGAAAAGGTGCATTCCGGCCTGATGTGGAACCCCGATGGCCGGAGATGGTACTGGCGGGCGGTGGTCGATCCGACCACCAGGCCGCCCAAGCTTATCTGGAAGGATGACCTCAACACCTTTGACGCCTGCGAGTTCGGAATTGACGTCATGCTTAATGCCTATTCCTTTACCGGCGATAAGAAATACCTGGACCGGGCGGTGGAAGCCATGGAAAACCAGCTCCAGGTGCTGGAAAACTACGGCCTGCTGCTCGAAGACCATGCCGGCGAACCTTCAGTCAACGTCTTTGCCTTTGCGGCCAAGGCCCTTTACCGCCTCTATGATTACACCGGCCAGGACAAGTGGCTCAAGGATGCTGAAAAGATACTCGATACCATGCTGATGTCCTTTATCCACATGGATAAATTCCCGGACGAGTTTTATTGGCTCAAGGGCGGAGTGGCCAGGAAAGACGGGGACTGGACCGGCCAGTTCGGCGAGCCGACCACCGGCACCGACTCCTCGGTGGCCACCGCTCCAACCTACATTCCCTGGATAATGGAAGCCCTGGTGGCCGGCTACAAGCACACCGGCAAGAAGATGTACCTGGACTATGCCCACCAGCTGTTGTGGCATTCCCTGGAGGCCAATAAGAAAATGAAGGAAGCCACCGGCGGGAGGTTTGAGTTCTGCGGCCATTACAACACCTACAGCCGGAAGTTCTATGAGGACGACGACGGCCTGGTCATCGTCTCCAACCTGTACGAGATACCCTACCTGAAGATTTTTGAGAAGGGAGCCAGGGTGGAGCATTTTGACCTGCAGGAAATCTGGGACGGGGATGGACGGATAAGGCTGGTCAACCCCACCAACTCCAGGCTGAAGGCAGTACTCCACCTGCCGGCCGATTGGACTGAGATTGAAATAAAAGACCTGGGCAAAATCAACCAGTACTTTATAGGCGAGAAGGGCGCTCCCGCCAGCCAGATTAAATTTGATTATACGAGCGGGACAGCGGTCTTCTATCTGGAACCGTTTTCTATTTGTAATGTAAGCAAATTGAAATAAGACGAGATGAGTTGCCAGCGGGCGATTGGAGTTCAGCCTGAAAACAGATAATCAGGGGAGGGGATGGAGGCGCGGGCTTCTCCAGGATAGATTTAAGGCGGCATTGGAGGCAGGGGGGTAAGATATTAAATGTGAAGTTATGGGATTTTTTCGCGTTCTTTTTACACCGGACCTGTCTATGCCTTTTCTTATAAAGATTTATCGGGAAGAGTGAGAATGCGGGGAAGTCATTTTGAAAATTAAAGAGGAAAAAATGCTTAAAAAACCGTACGTTAGAAAGCTGGATCAGATTGAGGATATTTCGGTCTGGATTGTTGATGGTAATTATGTCAGAAAGAATTTAGATGAGGAATTTACCAATTTCGGTCAGCACTATAGATTTCGCTTTATTCCCAGGCACGAATTCTGGATAGATCAGGAACATGGTGCCGGTGAGCAGCAGTTTTTTATCGATCATTTACTGGTGGAATACCGGCTGATGGCTTCTGGTGTTACCTATGATAAAGCCCTGGCCGAAGCTGATGCCGTTGAACAGAAGGAAAGGCGAAAAGCTGAATTAATCCGGCGAATAGAGGCCCTGAATAAGCAGGGGATTATTGACGAAATCCATAAGACGCTAATAAAGAAGTATAGCGGCCGGGTTAAAGTCTGGATAGTCAGGGGAGAGCTGGTCAGAAGCCTGTTTTTCATAGATTTTACCGAGGGCGGGCATGACAAGATTTATCATTTCATTCCAGAAAATGAAGTCTGGCTTGATGATGACCTGAGCCGTCAAGAAATGAAGTTTGTTCTTCTCCATGAATTGCATGAAAGGCACCTGATGGACCAGGGCTGGCCTTACTATAAAGCTCACAGGTCGGCCAGCAAAATTGAATACCATTGCCGCCACCATCCTGAACAACTGGAAGAGGCCCTGCTGGTCGAGAAAAGAAAAAATGGCTGAAAAAATTCAGCCGGGTTGGGCGCATCCTTCAGCGGGACAGGTAAGCTAAGACTGCGTGGATCAAGGCCGTGAAAAGAAGCAGCAAACCCAGGCGGCGGTGCCAGGCGAAATGGACTTTCACCCATTTCTTTCCGGTGCTTACCTGGAAAACAACCAGGATCAGGTTCACGATACCCAGGAGCAAAACAATCGATACTCCGGCAATTGTCATCGCTTCCCCCTTTACTCGGCTATTTTAATTCGAACCGTTGACGGACCGGCGCTGCCGTGGAGGTTGCAGTTGGATTCGGCCACGATTTCGGTTTCAGCCTCGATTTTTAGCTTGACTTCCCGGCTGAAGTTTTCCGATTCAGGCCTGTTGCCCGGAGAAAAGTTCCAGCAGGCCACTTCCTTCCCGTTGGCCTTAACCACCAACCGGTTGGTGTAATGCAGGCTGCTGTTCCCGCGGTGGCTGACGTTGACGATGATGGTGGCCTCTTCGCCGGCTTTAACCGCGGCCGGAGCTTCTATGGACGCCGCGGACTTGTTGGCCAGAAGCGGCAGGGCCAGTGTCGCCAGCAGCAGGCTTAATGCTAAAATACTACTTGCTTTCATATAACCTCCTCTCCCTGATAAAGATTGGCACTCGTAAACGGGGTTGACTCCAGGCGGACCTAATTCAACCAGAGTTTATGGTGTCAACCTGCTGACCTTACCCATTATACACGGGTCCGTGATTAATAAAAATGGCTCAAGCCGATACGGTCAGAGTTTCTGGTAGACTTCGGGCCGGCGGTCGGGGATAAAGTGCCTGCGGGCCGGGCAATTATCTATCAGGCCAAAATTTATTTCAGCCAGCAGGATATCTTCTCTCTCTTTTTCGGCCCTGGCTATGACCTGGCCGGAGGGATCGACCACGAAGGAACCGCCGTCGAATTCCACCACCTCTTCTTTCCCCACCCGGTTGGCCAGGGCGCAGAAATAACCGTTCTGGAAGGCGGCCACCTGGAGCTCGGCTTCAAACAGCCCGGCCGGCCACTCGCCCTTGGCCCCGGCCTGGGGAGTGACCACCAGTTCGGCTCCTTTCAGGGCCAGGCCCCTCATGTATTCGGGGAAATGACGGTCGTAGCAGATGGCCACTCCAATCCGCCCGGCCGCGGTCTCAAAAACCCCGGCCCCCAGGTCGCCCGGGTGGTAATAACCTTTTTCGTGGAAGCCGGGAGCTTCCATGACGTGGACCATCCTGTTAACCCCGACCAGGCGGCCATCGCTATCGATGACGGGCGATGAGTCGTAAGTTTTTCCGTCATGGATTTCCAGCAGGTTAAAAATTACCACCACCCGCCGCTCGGCTGCTTTTCTTGAGATCAACTCGGTCGTTGGACCGGGGACAGTTTCTGCCCATTCCCTGTAGCCCGGCCCGGCCGGGTGCTGCGGCAGGAAAGGTAAAAAGGACAGCTCGGGAAACACAATCAGGCCGGCTCCAGCCGAAGCCGCCCGGTCGAGGGCATCCAGCCCCCGGGCCAGGTTCTTTTCCCGGTCGAGGGTATTTTTCTGCTGGATCAGGGCTATCCTGATGGTTTTTTTCTGGTTCACGACTCCCTCCTTTAGGATGAATAAATGATAAGTTTCGATTTGATCTCGACTTTTATCATTTTAATTTATTACGGAGGCTAATAAAAGATTCAAGGTTCAGGTTTGGTTATGGCCATATCTTTCCAGGTCGAGTCTTGCCTGTTATCTGGCAATATCAGGACGGTTGGTTCACTCAAAGGGTGCAAAAAAGGTATTTAAATTGAGATATTCAGGATCAGCAAATCTGGTTATTTCTTTAATTTTTAATTTTACCACCCGGGTTATTAGCTTATATACCCGAGGATAGCTTTGATATCCTGCAAAAATTTTTCAGGCCGCGGCCATCAGCGATATATGATTGGGTTAAAAAGGAACTTGAAGCTGCCGTGGGACTGGGCCCGGTGGATGGCGTCAAATCCCAGCAGCACCACTTTGCCCCGCCCCACCTCGCAGGCCACGGCGGCCGACTTATGCTGGAGTTTCTCCCCGTTGAGCAGGATACCGCTGAGCAGCGGGTTATAGGCCGGGTACCAGGCCAGGTTATAAACCTTGACTGCCGGGCCCTGGGCCTCGGGTTTTGTCATTTCAAAAACCGGGCTGAAATAGGAGAAGATGGCTGCCTCCTGGTCATAGCCAAAAGCTTCTGGCCTTGAGCCGTCAACCGTAACCTTGAGAATCGACCCGGGGGAGTAAACCCTGACCCGGTCGCCCTGGGCAGGAGCCGGTTCGGTTTCAGTTCGGCTCTGCCGGCGCGGTTCAGTTATGTTCTTGAGCGGCAGCCCGAAATATTCAATGGCAAAGTCGGCCGCGTTTTCCACGGCAATCAAAACACCACCGTTCTGGACGAAGGAATTCAGGGCAGAGACCCCCTCCGTTCCAAGGCCCCCGGCATATTCGGGCGGGACCTCTCCCTTGCGTCTTCCTTCCAGGATGACCCTGGAGCTGAGCGCCGGCAGGATGAGATGGGTGTAGCTTTTTTCCAGCTGGCCGGCCCGGATTTCAGCGTTGTGCAGGACCTTGAAGTCGAATTCAAACTGTTCCAGAACCCAGCGGGTCCAGCCTTCATCCATGCTGGCCGTCCAGGGCTGGTAGATGGCCAGCCGGTATTCTTTAAGTGGCTGAATCCTGGCCTGTCCCACGGAATCCAGGCTGTCTATGGTCAAGCCCAGGCCGCGGCTTAAAGATCTGAGCCTGGCTTCATCAACCCGGCCTCTTTCGATGACCAGGCTTCCGGCCCGATAAGTTTTATTCCCGGCGCTGACCTGCCTGTCGATGTAACCGGCAGGCAGCCTGTTTTTCAGGAGCCGGTTGGCCAGGACCAAACTGTTGTTGCAACTGCTGTCAACTATGAAATATTTCCCGCCGCCGGCCAGGCGACTTTCAGGAAGGCTTATGGGCTGCAGGAGTTTCAGGCTGGCTTCAAATTTTTCGTTGACCTCGATGACTCGAACACCCATCTGGAGCGGAAGTGTCCAGCTGGCCTCATCGTAGGGCAGGTACTGGGCCGGGTCGCGTCCCGGCGGGAGCGGGTAGGCTTTGCTTTCCAGCAGGTCCTTGACGAAAGCCCGGTAGGGCTGGGCCAGCAGCACCACGTAGGTGCCGGCGGGGTAATCCAGGCCGTCGGCCTTAAAGGGCCTGGTGGCCTGATGCACTTCAGCGCCGTTTTTCTGGATGACTTTGAGCAGTTTAAGGGCGGTGGGCAGGTCTTTCTGCTCTTCGGGCACGAGATAGGCATAGGGCGGTTCATTCAGGCCTTTGTTTATCTGCCGTTCGGCAAACAGGCAGTAATTTTCCAGGAACTTTTCTTTCTTTCCGGCGATGGTGCGCAGGAAGGACAGGGCCACGGTCTGCTCGTATTCCACGATGTCGCGAAGGCGCCACCAGCCGCCGGGCCAGGGTTCCAGGTAGGTGGACTGGATGTCGTTGCCGCCACCGGACACCCTGATGTCGGAAGGCTTCAGAAAAATTGGGGAGGCCAGGTTGGCGCTGGCCGCTTCCGACAGAATTCCCAGGGCGTTATGGCGCAGCGGCGCCGCCCGGTTGGCTGTGTTGTACCAGCCGTCGAAAATGGTGTTGGTGGCCACGCCGGTCTTGCCTTCCCTGGTCAGGCTGATGACTGCTTCTCCGGTGAGCTGGTAAAGCTCGCGCAGGAGCAGGGGGTCAAGGTTGGGGTTAATGGGGTCCTGGTAGGGTGGCAGGAAAAGGCGCGGCCCTGTGGAACCCATCTGGTGGACGTCATAGACGAGAAGCGGGAACCATTCCCGGTAAAGCACCCGGGCCATTAACTGAGTCTCTTTCTGGGTCAGCATGAACCAGTCGCGGTTATTATCGTGCCCGGTGTAATAGTGGTAGAGCCAGGGCATGGGGCTGGCCTCAAAGGGAGTGCCCAGGGTCCGATAGTACCAGTCGCTGACCAGGTCAATTCCGTCCGGGTTGGCCGAGGGCACCAGCAGCAGGATCACCTGGCTGAGGATGTTCTTGATTTCAGGCGAATTATCGCTGGCCAGGCGATAGGCCAGTTCCATCGACATCTGGGAGGCGGCAATTTCGGTAGAATGAATGGAGCAGCTTATGTAAACAATGGCCTTGCCTTCCTTGATCAGGCGGGCCTTCTCTTCCGGGCTGAGGCCGCGGGGGTCGTGCAGCCGTTCCTGGATTTTACGGTATTTTTCCAGGTCAGCCAGGTTTTCTTCGGCGGTGATGAAGGCCATGATCAGCGGGCGGTTGAGGGTGGTCTTTCCGAGCTCGATGACCTTGACCCGGTCGGACGCTTCGTCCAGCAACCTGAAATAGCCGGTAATCTGGCTCCAGTTGGCCAGCTTGAAATCCTGGCCGGGCTGGAAGCCGAGGTGTTTTTCGGGCGGGATGATATCGGCCAGAAGAAGGCAAGGAGAAATTGATAAGATGGCAAGTGAGAATAAGACCAAAAATAAGCCTTTTAATTTTAGTGAGAAACTTGGCTGGTTTTTACCAGAGGATGGGTAACCTGGTCTCATGGGCGGCTCCTTGGTTTGAGCTTAAGACAGAAAATATATATTTTTCCGGGGCTTCAATTCAAATGGAAAATTCTTTCCGGTTAAGACATGGTATCTCCAGGTTAAGGGGTCTGTTTAGAAGGGGCGGGGGTGAGACTCCGGCCATAGTTATATATGGTGAAGAAGCCAGGGCTTTTATAAACTTATCAATAAAAAAAGAGGGTCTTCCTCCCTTAAAAGCTTTGCTAAAACTATTAATTGAAAGCAGGAGACCCACTTATAGCATTCCCGACTCGTTAACAGATGCTTTTCCCTTGTCAGGCCGCCTCGTTTACAAGTTCCAGTTTTTTGAAGCGGGCCAGCATCCGCAGTTCCCGGGCGAGGTTTCCGTAGCAGGTAACCCGGTGCAGGCCCTGCGACCAGTTCTGCCAGAGCTTTTCCAGGCTGCCGTCAACCCGGACCGCAATCTTGGTGCGGCAGCCGCGGTCGTCCTCCAGGCGGACCGGTGTGTCCACGATTTCGCCGGTGAAATACAGGATCTGCTCGGTGCCCACGATGATGGCCTGGGTCACTTTTTCTCCCAGGCGCATCTCCACCTGGGGGACCACGCCTTCTTCCCGTTCCATCACCGTTCTGAGCTTGTAGGGATGGCCGGGCCGGCCTGGCCCGTCCATGTTGACCGTGCCCATGCAGTGGGCCAGGATGATGTGGTTCCTGGCTTCATCCACCGTGGGGTCGCTGATAAAACCGGGCTTGCCCGAAAGTCCCTGGAGGATGGTGTGGGTCAGGGCCGAGCGCAGGTCGGATTCGCAGATGCCCCCGAGGCCACGGTTGTTAAGCCGGCTGAAACCCAGGCAGGGATAGGCCGGAAGCTTAATGGTCTTATCCCACATGGTGCCGTAACAGTCGATGGTCAGGGCCGTGGCCTGTTCTTCTTCCACCAGCTTTTCAAAGGCCAGGGCCAGGCGGGCCGATTTATAGACATCTTCCCGGGATGGCTCGACCACTTTTTCTGCCCCCTTGTACCAGAGCTCCGCTTCGCGGCGGGCCTCGGCCTCGCCGATGGCGGCGTAGATTTTTTCCACCCGGTCCAGGGAAATTCTCTTGATCTCCGTGCCGAATTTTTCTCTGACCTTTCCGGCATACTCTTCAAACGGGGCGGTGGTCAGGTTGAGGATCCTGGCTTCCCGGAGATGATGGATAGCCCGGAAGGGACGAACCGCCCTGGCCAGTTCCTGCCGGTCGCTGCTCAGGAAGCAATCCAGCAGCTCTCCTTTTTCCTGTTTCATCAGTGCGCCGTAATAGGTCCATTCGTGCCCGGAATAGGGGGCAGCGAAAAGAACCGTGGGCTTTTTGAATTTCAGGATGGCTTCCAGGATTGGGGTTATCCAGATGGTCAGGTGAATGGCCAGGATG
>JABLWX010000089.1 GCA_013178315.1 Candidatus Aminicenantota bacterium | reverse complement strand
TCTGCTGGAGGTGGAGAAATATTTCCAGGCCCTGGAAAAGGCAGGAATGGTTGAACTCAAAAAGAAGTAGCCGGCGGCAATCGGGCCTGCCGCCCTTCAGGTCGGGGCTGACCGCCCGGGCGAAAAACGGGTAGCCAGTCTTATTTGCCGTAAATCTTTCGGAGTTCCTCGACCAGGTCCATGTTTTTTTCGACTTCGACCAGGGGGATATTCTTGTTGCGGGCGATGGCGGTGAAACGACCGTCGGAGTTGCCCTCTTTGTTGACCAGGAGAAGGTCAGACTGGGGAGCCACGGCGTCGATGCTTTGCTCATCGGTGGTGTCGCCGGCCGCTGCCCCCTGGGACCTTCGTTTCATCCCTTCGACGTGGGCGCCGATGACCTTCAGGCCCTGTTTCCTGGCTTCCTGGATGAGCTGGTTGATTCTCTTGATTTCATCGTCGATGGAAATTCCGGCTGCTCCCATGCCCTTGAGGCTGGCTCCCATGACTATGATTATGGAACCGTAGGGCTGGCCGGCTTCTTTCTTTTTCTGCAGGCTGGAGGAGGTGGCCAGGGGGTCAAGCTCGAAGGGAAGGCCAAGCCTCTGCAGGACCACCTTGATGATGGCCGGCCCCGGGCTCTGACCGCAGGAGGTTAGAAGAATCGGGGCACTGGCGGTGGCTGCCTGCCCGGGCAGGGCTCCAACCGCCGGCCTCAAAAATACCAGGCCCAGAATTACCAGAGCAGCCAGTCTCTTCATCCTTGAACTCCTCTCGTCATTTTCCTGGATCGGGCTGAACCCCAAACTAAGTTTATGTTTTCTGCCGGCTGAAATCAACTCCCGGCCTGAGGGCGGTCAGGCCAGAGGGCAGGGCCGGCCCGGCTTTTCTCAAATGATGGCGCCCAGACCCGGGTGATTTCTTCTGGGCCAGACGGAGGTTGGTTTGATGAAGGAAAAATATGTCCGGGCCAGCTGGCATGTCCGGAGAACGGGCGGGTCTTCTTTCAGTGAACCCGGCGGGTTGACCTCCTCGGTTCAGTGGCCAGACAGCAGCTCCCGCAGCTTCCGGGCGTTAGACACGGCATGGGCCTGGTAATCGTTGTTGAAGTAGATAAAAGCCTCGGCCGCTCCACACTGGCTGATGGTTTCGGCCCACTTTTTTAATTCTTCATCCGAGTAGCGGTAGCGGTAGCCTCCGGTCAGCCCGTGAAACCGGAAGTAGGCCACCGGGGCGGTCACCACCGCCTCCGGGGGAACCCTGGATGAGGAAACCACGCAGAAAATGGCCCCGGATGCGGACATCAATTCGTAAACCGCCGGGTCGTACCAGCTGGGGTGCCGGAATTCAATCACCTGCCTGAATCCCATGGGGAGCATCTTTAGAAAAGATCCAAGAAGCTCAAGATCCTTGCTCAAAGAAGGCGGGAGCTGATAGAGCAGGCAGCCGATTTTGCCCCGGAGTTGCCGGGCCAGGAAAGCCAGGTGTTCCAGGTCATGTTCCACCTTTTGTAATTTTTTAAGGTGGGTAATCTGCCGGTTGGCCTTCAGGGTGAACAAAAAGTCAGCCGGGGTTCGCTCTGCCCAGCCATGCAGGGTTTCCGGCCTGGGGGACCGGTAAAAAGTCATGTTGATTTCCACCGTGTCGAAATGACCGGCGTAGTATTCAAGCCAGTCCGGGGGCTTGATTTCGGGTGGATAGAACCGGCTGCGCCAGCCCGGGTAGCTCCAGCCCGAGGTGCCGACGTGGATTTTCATCCCTTGTCCCTCAACTCTAATTTATCCGGCTTCCGGGTTGAAATCAATGCCCTTGACCACCAGAATAAATGACTGTTTTTAAGGGGAATTTTTGATTGCTTTTTGGTTCTGCGAAGGACAGCTGGCCAAATTGCCAGGTCGGGGTCCATATTTTGACACTCATGCCTGTTTGTGGTAAATTTACGGCTTAAATTTCGAAAGGGTAAACAACCGGATTCAACAGGTAGAATCCCCATCAGTCTGAGCAGGAGGCATGAAATGTTAAATTCCGTTTTCTGGCTGGCGCCGGCGGCCTCGGTCCTGGCCCTGTTTTTTGCCTGGTTTTTTTATAACCAGATGAAGAAGAAGAACGAAGGGACAGAAAGGATGGCCCAGATTGCTTCTTACGTCAGAAAAGGAGCAATGGCCTACCTGAAACAGCAGTACAAGGTGGTCATAATCGTCTTTATCTGCCTGATTCTGCTTCTGGCCTTCATGGCCTTCGTCCTCAAGGTCCAGAACAGGTGGGTCCCGGTGGCCTTCCTGACCGGCGGTTTTTTCTCCGGCCTGGCCGGGTTTTTCGGGATGAAGACCGCCACTTACGCTTCGTCCCGGACGGCCAACGCCGCCCGGAACTCCCTGGACAGCGCCCTGAAAGTGGCTTTCCGGAGCGGAGCGGTCATGGGCCTGACGGTGGTCGGACTGGCCCTTCTGGATATCTCGCTCTGGTTTTTAATCCTGAAGCATTTTTATCCTGTCTCCGATGAACATAATCTGATCATCATCACCACCACCATGCTGACCTTCGGCATGGGAGCTTCCACCCAGGCCCTTTTTGCCAGGGTTGGCGGCGGAATCTTCACCAAGGCGGCCGATGTCGGGGCCGACCTGGTGGGCAAAATTGAGTCCAATATCCCCGAGGATGACCCCAGGAACCCGGCGGTCATTGCCGACAACGTCGGCGATAACGTTGGAGACGTAGCCGGAATGGGCGCTGACCTGTATGAGTCCTATGCCGGCTCCATCCTGGCCACGGCGGCCCTGGGAGCTTCGGCCTTTGCCGGCCAGGGAGCCATGCAGCTCAACGCCGTGGTGGCGCCCATGGCCATTGCCGCGGTGGGAACGTTGCTATCCATCCTGGGCATTTTCTTTGTCAAGACCAGGGAAGGAGCGACCCAGAAGGATTTGATCAACGCCCTCGGCCGCGGGATTAACGCCAGTTCGGTGTTCATAATAATCTTTTCCTATTTCATTATCAGATTGCTCAAACTCCCCGTGGGAACCTGGCTGGCCCTGGTGGCCGGGTTGCTGGCCGGAATAGTCATCGGAAAGTCGACCGAGTACTTTACTTCCCACTCTTTCAGGCCAACCAAGAGGATCGCTCACAGTGCCACCACCGGTGCGGCCACGGTCATCATTTCCGGAATCGGCACCGGCATGATGTCCACTTCCATCCCGGTCCTGGCGGTGGCGGCCGGAACGGTCCTGGCCTACCTCTTTGCTTCCGGCTTTAACCTGGCCAACATCGGGCAGGGATTGTACGGAATAGGAATCGCAGCCGTCGGCATGCTGTCCACGCTGGGAATCACCCTGGCCACAGACGCTTACGGTCCGATTGCCGATAACGCCGGCGGCAACGCCCAGATGTCCAACCTGGATCCAGAAGTCAGGAAGCGGACCGACGCCCTGGATGCCCTTGGTAATACCACGGCGGCCACCGGCAAGGGTTTTGCCATCGGCTCGGCTGCCCTGACCGCCCTGGCCCTGCTGGCTTCCTACGTGGAAGAACTGAAGGTTGGATTACTGCGCGTTGGCCGGACGACTATCCAGATGCTGGATGGAACGGTAATAGAAACGGCCAGGGCCGGCTTTCTGGATTTCATGAACTATTTCCGGATCAACCTGATGAATCCCATCGTCCTGGTGGGCATGTTCATCGGGTCGATGATGGCCTTTGTCTTCTGCGGACTGACCATGCAGGCCGTGGGCAAGGCCGCCGGCAAGATGGTCGATGAAGTCCGGCGGCAGTTCAAGGAAATCCCCGGGGTCTGGGAGGGAACGGCCGAGCCCGATTATGCCCGCTGCGTGGCCATCTCGACCAGGGGTGCCCAGAAAGCGATGATGGTTCCTTCCCTGGCAGCCATCGTGGTCCCGGTGGCCACAGGCCTGCTGCTGGGAGTGGGCGGGGTGATGGGCCTGCTGATCGGGGCCACCACCACCGGGTTTGTCCTGGCCGTTTTCATGGCCAATGCCGGCGGCGCCTGGGACAATGCCAAGAAGTTTATCGAGGAGGGCAACCTGGGCGGCAAGGGGTCAACCGCCCACAAGGCGGCCGTGGTCGGGGACACCGTCGGCGACCCCTTCAAGGATACCTCCGGTCCCAGCCTGAACATCCTGATCAAGTTGATGAGCATGGTGTCCATCGTCATGGCCGGACTGACCGTGGCCTTCTCCCTGATCAAGTAAATATATGAATGGCTATTCATATGTTGGATAGCTGCCCGGATAAAATTCGGTAGATTTCCGGCGGCAAAATTAGTAAATTAGGCTCTGGCCCTGCCGGGGTAACCGGTGGAGCCGGGGCCTTTTTATTTTCCGGGACTCCGGGAGGAAGTCATGAGTCTATCCGGCAAAAATCAGCCAACCGCAAGAACCATGTTGTGTGTGTTGCTGGCGGTCATTTTTATATTTTCTTTTAGCGGCTGCCGCCGCGAGAAGTCCCTGGCTGAAATCACGGCCGAGGAGCTGCTGTCCCATATCCGGATTCTGTCCGACGACATCTACGAGGGCCGGGGCCTGGGCAGCAGGGGGATCGAGCTGGCAGCTGCCTACCAGGAAGATTTTTTCAAACAATTCGGGCTGCAACCTTTCCTCGGTGATAGCTTCCGCCAGGTTTTCACCCTGGTCGGAGTCCAGCCGGACCTGAAAGCCAGCCTGGAGGTAATTCCGGGTCGCGGCCGTCAAGCGGTTGAAGTCATAAAACCGGTTCTGCTCGAGGATTTTGTTATCAAGTCGGAACGTCAGGATTGCCCGCCCGAGGTTACGGCCGAGCTGGTCTATTGCGGCTACCTGGTCCAGGCTCCGGAGCGCCAGTGGGACGACCTCAAGGGTTACGACGTCAAGGGCAAAGTGCTCCTGGTCGAAATCAACGAGCCCGGGAACTATCCCGGCGGGATATTCGACGGCGAGGACATGAATTATTACGGCCGCTGGATTTACAAGTTTGAGAAGGCCACGGAGCTGGGAGCGGCCGGGGTGCTGATCATCCATAACGACAGGGGGGCCACCTACGGCTGGAGTGTGGTCCGCAATTCATGGGCCAAGGAATCTTTCTTCCTGCCCGAGAAGAAAAGAGCTCTCTTTTTCCAGGGCTGGGTCACCGAACCAACGGCCGAGAAAATATTTACCGTAGCCGGCCTGGACCGCCAGAAGCTTCTGGCCGAGGCCGAAAAACCGGATTTTTCTCCCCGGCCGCTGGGACTTTCAGTCCGGGTCCGGCAGAGCCCGACCTTCAGGGAGGTGCGGGCTGAAAATATCGTGGGCTGGCTCAGGAGCAACCGGCCGGAGGCCAGGAATAAGTACGCCATAATTTCGGCCCACTACGACCACCTGGGGAAGGATTCCAACCTCCAGGGGGACCAGGTTTACAACGGGGCCGTGGATAACTGTTCGGCCACGGCCTGCCTGCTGGCTCTGGCCGGGTATTATTCCCAGTTCAAGGGTGACCTGCCGCTAAACCTGGTCTTTGCCGCGGTGACGGCCGAGGAGCAGAACCTGCTCGGCTCTGACTACCTGGCCTCTCATCTGCCCGTGCCCAACTCTTCTGTCCTGGCCGACCTCAATTTTGAAATGAGTAATATCTGGGGAGAAACTGAAGACGTGTATGCCATCGGAGCCAGGTTCTCAGATCTTGACGACATCTGCCGCCGGGCAGCCGAAAAACTTGGTTACCGCTATATCCCCGAACGCGGCGGGAACTATGGCTTTTTCTTCCGCTCGGACCAGCTGAGTTTTGCCCGCCACGGAATCCCCGCGGTCTGGCTGCACGAGGGGGTGGTGGCCAGGGGGCCTGACCCGGACCGGGTGTTGAGGAAGGCCGAGGAATACCAGAAATTTCATTACCACCAGGTTACGGATGAATTCCAGGAAGACTGGGATCTGGGCGGCGCCCTGCAGCTGCTGCGCTGGGCCAGGGAGATTATTGACCTGCTGGGCCGGCAGGAAAAATTGCCGCAGTTCAGGTCCGACAGCGCTTTCCAGCGGCCCGTTTCTGAATAGAGTCAAAGTTTAGGCCGGTTGTTGCAAAACGTCGGCTTTGTGATAAAATCAGTATCAGGTTTGACCATGAACCTCAGAGAGACCGCTTTCGGTGAATTCTTAAAGCCTTCCCAGATAATCTTTGACCTTAAGAGCCGGGACAAACTGGAAGCCATCGAAGAGCTCCTGGACAGCCTGGTCAGGCTGAAACTCATCAGCAACAAGAACCTGACCCTCACCCGTATTGTCGACCGGGAAAACCTGGAATCCACAGCCCTGGGACACGGCCTGGCCGTTCCCCATGCCCGGGTCGATACCGAGGGCCAGATTGCCGTGGCCGTCGGCCGGTCGGCCGAGGGGATTGACTTCGACGCTCCCGACGGTCAACCGGTCCGGCTGATCATCCTGGTTGTCTGGAACCCGACCATCCCCGGCCTGTTCAATCACCTGTTTGCCGGCCTGGCCAGCTTCCTGATCAAGCCGGAAAACCGGTTCAGGCTGTTCAATTCCCGGGATAAAGAGGAGCTGCATGCCGTTCTATCAGAGATAAGGTTTTCATTTCCCAGGGAAGACAAGATCATCAACCGGGCCAGCCTGCTCAAGAAACTGCAGGACATCGAAATCAAGATCAGGCGGGCCCCGAAGGACAAGCTGGAAGAATTGCAGAAACATCGCAACCTCATCCGGGAGGAGCTGGACCAGTCGCTGCTGGCCCGATTTGATTTACTGATGGATCGTTATGGCTATGCCGTGGCCGAGGTGGTGGATGGCGTCTGCCGCAGCTGCAACATGAGCGTTTCCACCCAGATGGCCTCGGCCATTGAAGAAAGCAACGATATCTATGTCTGCGAGAATTGCGGGAAATACCTGGTGGCCGCCAGGAAAGAAAAAATAGCCAGGGAAAAAGCTGAAAAAGCTCGGAAAGAGAAACCGGCAGCCCAGGCTGAAAAGGCTGGCAAAGCTAAAGAGACTGCCAGGAAAAAGCCGGTCCGGAAATAACTATCCTCTTACTTACTTGATTTCCCACACTTAAAATTTAATTGTTCAGCTTATTCTATTGAATTCTCTTAACTCAATAACCCAGGGCTACGGCCGGCAGGTTGGCCGGCTGGAGAAGGCGGTACACCGGGAGTTCAGACAGGCCTCGCTGCCACTGGCCGGCCAGGTAACGGTCGAAGAAATTCCAGACCACCAGCCCATCGTCGCTTTCCGGTTCCAGCAGGTAGTCGGCCAGGAAGCCCGAGGGCTGGGCGGTTCTGACCAGCAAAGTTCCAGCCGGGAATTTCCTGGTCTCCTTCCTGTATTCTCCCTTTATCTGGTTCAGGCGATGTCCCTGGAATGGCCTTTCCGCTGCCTTCAGTTCTTTGGGCACAAAAACTTCAACTTCCAGGCTGACCTCCTCCGTCAGGGACTCGACCAGCAGGCCGTGGGCCAGCAGTTTCTCTTTGATTTCGGGGTCGGGCACCGATATAAGGTAGGCAAAGGGAAAGGGCACCGTTCTTTTGGCCCGGTAATCGGCAAAATAAGGAACGGTAACCGGCTTTTTCCGGTCGGTCGGTTTCAACTGCGGGAAGCCTCCGCCCGGTCTTTCTGTTACTTCCAGTTCATAGGCATTGATGGTGACCGGTCTGGGGAGTGGTTGCAGGTCGTATTCAACCGCAAAACTCCGGCCCGCGGGATTAAGGCCGAGCTGGATGGTCCGGCGGTCGGCTTCCTCCACCAGCTTCTGGATCTCGGTAGCTTTTAGAGAGGCATAGTCGAGGATGGCTTTTAAGAAGTGGAAACAGCTCATCACCCTGGTCTTGTAATCGGCGTGGACGTAATTTTCGTCGAGGATGGACAGCCGGTTCCGCAGCCCGGCATAGTTGGTAAAATAGCGCGGCTGGGGTTCGAAAGTCACCCAGCCCTGGGAAGGGTCGCGCCAGTCGCGGAACATGCCGTAGGGAACGGCCAGGGTGCTGTATTTCTCCTTCATGGTCTTGACGATGGCCGGCAGCATGGTCTCCCGCTGGTAGGCCAGGAGTTCCGGGTCGGAGTTGGGGTTGACCGGCCAGGAGTAGGTTACCGTTTCTTCGTGGTAAGCGCCGTCGGTGGTGTGACAATCCACGACCAGGGCCGGGTCCCAGAGGTTCAGGATGTTGGCCACCACCGCTCTTATCTCGGGGCTTTCCAGCTTGACCGCATCCCGGTTGAGGTCCTGGTTCAGGGCATTCTGGCGGACGCCCACGCCCTGTTCCGGTCCCGGCTGCTGGCGCCGGTTTTCCGGGCTTATTCTTTCATTGCCATCGGCATTGAGGTTGGGAACAATCAATATCACTAGGTTATTCAGATACGGATGGGCCGGGTTCATCAGGATTTCCCGGGCCAGCATCAGGGAAGCTTCCTTGCCTTCCACCTCGCCGGCGTGAATGTTGGCCTGGATGTAAACTATGGTCTTCTTCAGGTTTCTGGCGGCCTGGGGCGTGTGGATGGGAGGATTGCTCAGGATCAGCAGTGGAATTCGCCGCCCTTCGGCCGTCTGCCCGATGTCCTGGACCACCAGGTTGGGACTGATCTTCTGGAGTTCGGCGACGAGGTCCAGCACTTCCTGGTAACGGGATGTGGCGGTGAAATTGCTCTTCTCGGCCACCGTCAGCAGGTTTTCTGGAATAACGACCGGCTGGACCGGGGCAGGCTGGACCTGTTTTTTCTGGCTATCGGCCGGCCGGGTTTGTTTCTGGCCAGAAGCGGTGGCTAGGGTGGGCGCGGCCCAGGCCAGGATCAGAACCAGGACCAGGCCCAGGACAAGTGTCTTACGGTGAGTAAACCTTTTTTGAATCACGTGTTGGCTCATGGTTAATTCCTTCATCGTCGTTTGGATAAAATTCTTAAAGCCAAGAACTTTCCGGCGGCCTCCTGAACCCCAGGGTTGACCGCGACTGTTTTTAAGAATCAGAGTTTATCCCGGCCCCCGCTTCCGGTCAACAGAATTTTTTGGAACCGGGCAAATGTTAATAAGGCAGGAGGAGAGTATGTCCGCTGCCTTTCGGGACCTGCAGCCGGCGGGAGTGACCCGCCGGGGCTGATGGGCCAGGATTCGGTATCCCAGCAAGGCCGGGCCTTCGGGCCTCAGGGGAATTATCAGATGGCTGGGGCAATGGCCCTGCCAGGAGAAAGGAATTCGGGTGGTTTACATTATTGTCCCGAGTTGTAAAATAAAGCGGGAGAATTAATCACATGGGAATGTTTCCGGTGAGACCAGAAAAAGAAAAAGACCTGCTGGAACGCCTGGCCAAACTGGGAGTCAAGGACTCCGACCTGGAAGAAAAGTTTATACGTTCCCAGGGAAAAGGAGGGCAGAAGGTCAACAAGTCGGCCACCTGCGTTTACCTGAAGCACCTGCCCACGGGGCTCGAAGTCAAATGTCAGCGGGAACGTTCCCAGGCCCTGAACCGTTTCCTGGCCAGGCGGATCCTGGTGGAAAAGCTGGAGGCCAGGATTCTGGGAAAAGAAACAGAAGAACAGCAGAGGATTGAAAAAATCCGCCGGCAAAAGAGAAAGAGGTCAAAAAAGGCCCGGGAAAAAATGCTGGCCGACAAAAAGAGAAGATCGCTTCTGAAGGAAATGAGAAAAGTTTTTCTTGGTCCCGAGGATGGCGATTGAATGTTATTCAGAAGCCAGGCTGATCAAAGCCTGAAGGAGCAGGTTGGCTGCCTTTTCCAGGTCTTCCGGGTTGATGGCTTCCTCGGGGGTGTGGCTCAGGCCGTCAACTGAAGGTATGAAAATCATGGCTACCGGGCAGACGGCCGAGAGTATCTGGGCATCGTGACCGGCCCCGCTGGGCAGCAAGCGGTAGTCATAGCCCAGCTCCTGGCACAGGGCTTGCAACCTGTCCAGAAGTTGTTCGCTGATCCTTACCGGTTCGGTGCTGTCCACGAGTCGGTGGTAGTAGGACAGCCCCCTGGTTGAGGCCACCTCCGAGGCCAGGCCCAGCACTTCTTCTTCCATTGCTTTTAGGGATTCCGGTTCCTGGCTTCTCAGGTCCAGGGTGAAATCGGCTTCGCCCGGAATGATGGAGAACGAACCAGGCCTGAGCAGCACCCGGCCGATGGTGATGGTGTTGCCATAATACTTTCTGGCTACCAGCTGGGTGGCTCTAAGGGCGAAATCGGACAGGGTGATGAAAGCATCCTGCCTGAGCTCGAGAGGCGTTGTTCCGGCATGACCGGACCGCCCGACGAAGGTGGCCTGGTAATAGCGTTTACCGGCAATGGAAGATACCAGGCCAATCGAAACCCCTTCTTCTTCCAGCACCGGGCCCTGCTCGATGTGGATTTCCAGGAAAGCCGCGAGCTCGGGCCTTTCCCCGGCTGTCCTGACCACCGAATCCACCGACAGGCCGGCCTTCTGCAGGATTTCTTCCAGCGGTTGGCCGAACTGGGTGCGGGCGGTTCTTAGCTCCTTGGTCAGGAGCCGGCCGGTAAAAGCCCGGCTGCCCAGGAAATCTCCAACCAGGTTGCCCTCTTCGTCGGTGAAGGACACCATCTCCAGCGTTTTTCTAAGAGGGACCTTTTCTTCCTTTATTCTCCTGAGGCATTCCAGGGCGGCCAGTACCCCGACCGAGCCGTCATAGCGGCCGCCGTTCAGCACGGTGTCCAGGTGCGAGCCGGCCATCACCACCCGGGGTGTGTTTCCCGGCAGGCGGCCAAAGATATTGCCAGCCCCATCCTGTCTGTACAGGAGACCGGCCTCTTCAATTTTTTGCCTTAGCCATCTTCTGGCTTCCAGGTCCGGCAGGCTGAATGAAGGACGCGAGATTCCGCCCTTCGGATCCTGTCCAATTGTTCCCAGTTCTTCCAGGTCCCGGACCAGGCGCTCGAAGTTGACTCTTAAATTTTTCATCAAGACCTGCCAACTTATCTTTTCAAAAGGGCCAGCATGTCTTTAACTGCCTGGCTTATTCCCACCATGGCCGCCCTGGCCACGATGGCAAAGCCGATGCTGAGCTCGGTTATTTCTTCAATCTCCACGATCGGCCGGACGTTGTGATAATCAAGGCCATGCCCGGCATGAACTTCCAGGCCCAGGCTGCGAGCCAGGGCGGCCGCCCGTTTGACTTCTTCCAGGTGTTTTTGCCTGTCCCTTTCTTTCCGGGCCTCGGCGTATTTCCCGGTGTTGATCTCGATAAGGTCAACCCCGACCTCCCGGCAGGCTTCGAGCTGGGACCGGTCGGGGTCGGCGAATATGCTGACCCTGATTCCGGCTTTCTTCAGCTGCGGGATGTAGGCGAGAAGATGTTTCTTGTGCCCGATCACATCGAGTCCGCCCTGGGTGGTAACCTCGTTGGGGCTTTCCGGCACCAGGGAGACCACGTCGGGCTTGACTTTCCGGGCTATGTCCTGCATTTCCGGAGTGGCTGCCATCTCCAGGTTTAATTTGGTCTTGATGGTTTCCCTGAGCAGCTTCAGGTCCCTTTCCTGGATGTGGCGCCGGTCTCCTCGAAGGTGGCAGACAATACCGTGGGCTCCGGCCTGCTCGGCCAGCAGGGCAGCCAGTACCGGCTCCGGCTCGCTGGCCTTCCTGGCTTGCCTGATGGTGGCAATATGGTCGATATTTACTGATAGATGCATGATGGCCTCCGCTTTATTAATTTATCATTGAATCCGGCCCGTAACTGTGAACCGGCCGGATCTTCACGGCCTCAGGCGAACCCAGGCTTACCGGTTCCCGCAATGGCTGTCAATGACCATGGCCAGCCGGCTCGCCAGTTCCTCGATCTGGCCACGGTCCGGGCCTTCAATCATCACCCGGGCCAGCATTTCAGTTCCGGAATAGCGGACTTCCAGACGGCCGTTCTTTCCCAGTCGGTGCCGGACCTCGGCCGCCGCTTCCTCGTAACCCGGAATTTCTCCAAAGGGTACCTTTTCCCGGACCCGGATGTTGAGCAGGATCTGCGGGTATTCCCGAAAATCCCTGACCAGCTCGGACAGACTCTGCCCTTTTTCTAAAATGACCTCCAGCATCTTGAGCGAGGTCAGCAGGCCGTCACCGGCTATGGACTGGTCCAGGAAAATGGTATGCCCGGATTGCTCGCCACCCAGGTTGTACCCGCCTTTCAGCATTTCGTCCAGGACGTATTTATCGCCGACCCTGGTGCGGAGGAGCCTGATGCCGTTTTCCTCCAGGATTTTTTCCAGGCCCATGTTGCTCATGATGGTGGCCACCACGGCATTTTTTTTGAGGGCCCCTTTTTCCTTGAGGTGCAGGGCCTGGACATACAGGGTATGGTCGCCGTTTAAGATCCGGCCCCGCTCGTCTACCCAGACCGCCCGGTCGGCGTCGCCGTCGAAGGCCACTCCCAGGTCAGCCCTTTCAGTTATCACTTTTTTTGCCAGCTGTTCAGGGTGGAGCGAGCCGCAGCCGTTGTTTATGTTCTTACCGTCGGGCTGGCTGTGGATGGTTACCGTCTCGAAACCCAGGCTGTTGAATAGAACCGGTGCCAGCTCCGAGCTGGCCCCGTTGGCGCAGTCCACCACCAGTTTTAGCTTTTTGCCGGGTCGGGATGGACCGGCCTGCCGCAGGAAGTCCAGGTAATTCAGCTTAAGTTGCCCGTCCACCTCAAGGGAACGTTCCCGGACCAGGCCCGGCGGGAGATGGCCGGAATTGATCTCGTTTTCCAGTTCATCTTCCCAGTCTTCGGGAATCTTGGTGCCGAGGTGGGAGAAAATCTTTATGCCGTTATCCAGGTACGGATTGTGCGAGGCCGAAATGACCACGCCGGCGCTGAAATCGTGGCTCCTGACCAGGTAGGAAATGCCAGGGGTGGTGATGATGCCGGCCGAGACCGCTTCTCCGCCTCCGGCCAGGAAGCCGGAAATCAGGCTTTCCTC
>JABLWX010000088.1 GCA_013178315.1 Candidatus Aminicenantota bacterium | reverse complement strand
ACGGTCTTGATATAAACATCGGCCGAAAGCGCGGTGCTCAGGAAAATTGATAAAAGGATAATCATCATAAGTCTTTTCATGGCTTACCTCATTTCAACTGCTACAGGTTATCCTTTATCATAATAGTCGGTAGCTGCCCTGGAAAAATGAAACAGCCAGCCGTTTTACCCGGCACAACTGCTCTTCCGTGGCCACGGGCTGATTTTATCCAATCTTAAGTCTTGAATCCAGCCGCAACTCAAGTACAATAGAAGACCAGCAGGTTATAACGATGCCCGAAAGAGTCAGCCTGGACCGGAAGATAATCAGGGTTTTTGCCGTCCTCGGCCTGGTTACCTTTCTGATAAGCCTCAGCTTGCTTATCTTGGCCCGCCTTAACCTTGGTTCCGGTGGAGAGCTGCGTCAGCTGGCCGGCGCCGATTTCTTTGAGAAATTCGGGTTGTGGTTGGCCCTGGGTTCTTTTTTATTCGCCCTGGCCGGGTTGAAAACTGCCTCGGGAATTAAAGCCGCCCGTCGCTGGGCCTGGCCGGCCTCACTTGTTCTGGCAGTTATTCTGCTGGTGCTTTTTCCCCTGGGCACAATTTTTGGGCTGAAACTGCTGTTTGACCTGTTCAGCCGCGAAGTTAAAGACTGGTTCCGGACCGCCGGTCATATTCCCGCGGCCGGCCCGGGGGCAGGGCCAGAATACCGCGGACCCAGCACTGACCTCATCCGGCAGTTAGAAGAACAGAGCCTGAAAAGAAAAAAATAACCCGCTGCCCCGCATACTAACTTTGCCCCTGACTGGCCGCAGGATACCGGGGAACACGGCGGCAGGCCGGATAGAAGGAGAACCGGCATGAAAGCTTGCAGGTTTTATCCAGTTCTGATCAGCTTGATCCTGTTGATACCAGTCTTGTTGCCGGCCCAGGACCGAATTCCCCGGGTGGTCCAGGAGCCGCCCCGGGTCTTCATCGATTGCCACCAGTGTGACATGAACTACATCCGCTCGGAGTTGAGTTTTGTCAGTTTCGTCAGGGAACGAACCGAGGCCGATGTCCATATCCTGATCACCATCCAGGGCACGGCCGGCGGCGGCCGCGAGTATACCCTGAATTTTATCGGCCGCAACAACTTTTATGACGTCCACCACACGCTGAAGTATGTTTCCTCCAGGACGGACTCGGCCGATACTGAAAGAAAGGGCCTAGTCCGGGTGCTGAAGGTGGGGCTGGTCCCCTACCTGGCCAAGACCGACCTGGGTGATTACCTGAGAATAGATTTTGAGAGACGTCAGCCCCCGGCCGAGGTGGAGGACCCCTGGAATTTCTGGGTCTTTAACCTGGGTCTGTCGGGCAGCCTGTCTGGTGAAGAAACCAAGAACTTTTTCTCGCTGCACAGCAACCTGAGTGCCAGCCGGGTGACCGAAAAATTGAAATTCCGCTCCGGCCTGTCGGGGAGTTTTAACAGCAGCCGGTTCAAGGTCACCGAGGATGAGGTCACCACCATTATCACCTCTCACCAGCGCAGTTTTAGCCTGTCCGCCCTGATGGTTTATTCCATCGGCAACCACTGGTCGGTGGGCGGCTGGGTCGGGGCCTCCTCGTCCACCTACAACAACATCAATCTCAACCTCAACCCGGCCCCGGCCATCGAGTACAACTATTTCCCCTACTCGGAGTCAACCCGGCGCCAGCTGCGTTTCCTGTACCGGGTGGGCTTCAGCCTCAACTATTACCGGGAAGAGACCATCTTTGATAAGACCCGTGAAGCCCTTCTGGGCGAGACTCTCTCGGTTACCCTGGAAATCAAGGAGCCGTGGGGCAACGTCTATGCTTCGCTGGAAGGCTTTCATTATTTTCATGACTTCAGCAAGAACCACCTGGTCTTCAACACCAGCCTCAACCTGAGGCTCTACCGGGGTTTTTCGGTCGGGATTTCCGGCCGGTTTGCCAAGATCAAGGACCAGATTTACCTGGCCAAGGGCGACCTGAGCCTGGAAGACATCCTTCTGCAGAGAAAAGCCCTGGCCACGGCTTACAGCTACGGGATCTCTCTTGGTGTGAACTATACTTTTGGTTCCATCTATTCCGGGGTGGTCAATCCCAGGTTCGGAAATTGATAGCCTGGAGGGCCTGGCCACTGGCAATTCTAAAGTTGAGGACCGGCCCGGCAGAGGAGTTTCTTTTTGCGGCTGATCGACTGTGAGTTTTCCCGGCTTGAGTATTCAGGACGAACGATTGATTCGATTATCGGTTTTTTTTGCTTCTTTTTACGTTTCCGTTTCTGGTCTCTGCCGGGGACGGCTATCTTCGACCCCGGCCAAGGTTAATAGTCTTTAATTTCCCAAGGGAAGATTCGTCAATTAAGCTTGTAGATTAAATGGTTCTAATCCTGCTAGATTTAGTTGCGGGGCCAATCATCGCGAGAAAAGTATATCCCTATACCTATCGTGACTTATCCCTGGCCAGGAGCCGGTCGTAGATGGCCAGCCCGGCCATGGAGCACACCCCCATGAAAGCGATGGTGGCCCAGATGATGATGTAATTTGGCGACTGCCCGGCCTGGAGCGGGCTGGCGATATATTTCTGGTATAAAGCCCCACCAAGCGGTCCACCCAGGATGCTGCCTATGGCCACGGGCAGGTTGGCGTAACCGAGGTAAAGACCTTCCTCGCCCTTGGGGGCAATCCGGCCGATGTATTCATAGATTCGCGGCGAAGCCATCATTTCGCCCACGGCCATGGAGGCAATGCTGACCAGAAGGAATATCCCGGCAATGGGTAAGGCCAGCCCGGCCAGAGAAACCCGGTGACTGATGTCCGAGTAGAGCAGGACGGGCAGGATGTTAAGCAGCATGCCAACCGTGGTCACTCCCACGCCCAGCAGTATGGATTTCACCGGTGTCCATCTCTTGACCAGCCTGGTAATGAGCAGCTGGAAGCAGACAATCATCAACGGGTTGGCCAGGGTATAGAGCTCCACCGGGGCGTTGGGGTCGATATGCCTGAGGAAGAGGGGTATGAGGTTGTAGAGCTGGACATAGAGAAACCAGAAGAGGGCAATGACCACCAGGAAGAAGACAAACTTCAGGTTGCCCAGCACGATGAAAATTCCCAGGAAGGCCTCCTTCAGGGTTTTCTTTTTAACCTGCTGCCCGTCTTTCAGGCCATCGCTCACGTACTCCGGTTCACGGTAAATGAAAAGCACTACCAGCAACCCGATGAAGATAAAAACGGTCGAGGCGTAGGTGAAGATGGCCGGTATGCCCAGGTTGGTCCTGATGAAATAGGAAACGCCGCGGCCGGTAATGGAGCCGATGTTAATGACCATGTAAAAAATGCCGAAGCCGAGTGTGGCATAAAGACCGGAAGTTTTCTGGATGGTGCCGGCGATGCAGGGCTTGACGATGGAACCTCCCAGGCCTATCAGGATAATGGCCACCACCACCGGGACGGTGTAGTTGATGGTGCTGACCCGGTCGCTGGACAGGGCCGGCCAGAACTTCTGGACGTTGCCCATTATCAGGTAACCGAAAAAGAGCATCAGGAAGGACAGGCTCAGCGAACGCTTGAAACCGTACTTGTCGGCCAGCGTCCCGGAGACAATCGGCATGAAGTAGATGAGTCCCCAGAGCAGCGAACCATTCAGGAAAGTGGCGAAGGTCGGAGACATGCCCAGGACTTCCTTCAGGTAGATGACCATGAAGGAGGCCATCGAGTAGTAGGCTGCCCTTTCAAACAGCTCGATGGTGTTGGCCGTCCAGAAGGTTTTCGGGAAACTGGCTTTTTCTTTGCTATCCATGCTTCAAACCTGCCTTTTAAAAAATTTTTTCTATGTTATCAGGAAAGGAAAAGGCCTGTCCATCAGTTTTTTACCGGCTCCGGCAGGCTGAGGTTGATGAGGAGTCTCCAGGCGTTGGGTGTGCTCAGCCCGGCGTAAGACCAGGGCCCGAGCTCTCCCAGGTCGCAGAGTTTGCCCTGTCCATCCAGCACCAGGTAAAGGGGCTTCAGGCCGGAAGTCTCGGCCGGGTAAAGATGAACGGTTGACATCAGCGGCTGCCCGCCCGGCGTGGCCAGCCGGAGAGAATCAGAAAAGTAAAAGATGACTCTATCGGCCCGGACCCTGAAGGTCAGCCACTCGTCCTGGTAGTCAAGGTTGATGGCCGAGAAAGGGTCATATAGAGTTATAACCGGTTCGGCCGGGCTTTCCGCTTCCAGGGGCAGGCTGGGCAGGCAATCCTTGAAGGCCGGAGGGGTGAGCTTGGTCAGCATCAGGAAAGTTTTTTCCCAGAGCCGCTGGTAAAGGCGCCAGACCCGGAGCTCTGTCTCTGTTCTCTTCCTAAGTCTCTGGTCTTCGGGCAGGTAGCGGACCCAGAAATAGAAACTGTTGACGAAATTCTTGAGTACCGGTTCCGATTGCTGAAAGTAGTTAAGAACCGTCTTTCTGTATCTCTGGTAAAAATATTCGGCCTGCTGCCGGTAGCGCTGACAGTATTCATCCCTGGCTTTTTGAATGCACCCCAGCCTTTCTTCCCTGGCCAGGGCCAGGCAGGCCTTTTCTCTTTTCTGGTAATCGCGCCACAGGGAATCAACCTGGCTGTTGGCCTGGGCCAGGAGCTGCGATAGCTGCATGTCGGCCGGCCGTTCTATCTCCCTTTCCAGGTAATCCAGCCGCCCCTCGATCTCGTTCAGGCGAAAGTAAGCCCGGGCAGAATTCAGGGCCAGGCCTCCCTGGACTACCGCTTCTGTTTCCGGGAAGCTAATCCCGGAGGCCAGCAGGCTTTCTAAGGTCTTGTGCAGGTCCACTTCTTTACCTTCCATCTGGATGAAAGCGGTCTGGTAAAAGGGGATGAGGCGGTGGTAGGACTCAAAATCTTCGGGCAGGTCGGGTCGGGTGAGGTATATTTCCTGCTGGAAGGACAGCGGCAACGGAACCTCGCTCAGATTCCTGGCCAGGGATTCGCGGTAACCGCCCAGGAGGGAATTCTTGAGGTGGGTTGCTGCCTGGTCACCGGGGGTTGTGACCTGGGCCAGAAGATAAAGGGCCCGGTTGGCCTCAGGCTGGTATCGGTCATAACTTCCCGCCTGCCGGAAATATTTCAGGGCCTCATCTTTCTGCCCCAGGGCATAACTGAGGACGCCGAGGTTATTCAAAAGCACCGGGTTGTCTGGGAGTGACAGCCGGGCGGCCCGGGTGGCTTCCTGGGCCAGCCGGTATTCTCCCAGGGCATAGAGGAAGGCGGCCGCGTTGGAGAGAAGGACCGGGTCGGCCGGGGCCTGTCTTAATTGCAGCCTCGACAGAGAGAGACCTTCGACCGGTTGACCGCTGAGCCAGAAGCTCAGAAGGTAGAGGTCCAGGGTCGGGGAATTGACCAGGGGTTTTAGCACTCCTTCCAGTTCTTCCAGTCTTTCCAGGCCAAGCTTTCTGGCCAGAAACTCCCGGATTCTGGTAGGGAGGGGAGTGTCCGACGTTGTCTGAAGCAGCGGTTCGGCTGGGGCCCTTGAGATGAAATTATCAATGGAATCCATGTTGGTCTGTCCAGGACCTGGTATGGCCTCCCGTCCGGCGGCCACTGAAAAAACAGCCAGCAGAGACATGGTAAGAATAAAAATGACCACCTGGCCGACAGACCTGGCGATACGGGAATGGTGTCCCGGCAGACCAAAGACATGGCTTCCTGCTTTTAAGGCCAATCTTTTTATTTTCATTCCATTCATGATTTTTCCCTCACCAGCCGGAGTCTCTGAAAAAATTTCAGAAATCACTACCAGCCCGACCTTTTTTCTTATATAAATCTATATCAGGTTGACCCGGGAGGGCAACCGATAAAAATTGTGGAGCGCAAGATGAAGAAGCCTGACTGGATGGAAGAATTTCCCGGGGCCATCACCGTGACCGATGCCGAAGGAAAGATCATCTACATGAATAATAAGGCGGCCCAAACCTTCGAGGCTGAAGGAGGCCTGGCCCTCATCGGAAGGAATATAATGGATTGTCACCGGCCGGAGTCGCAGGAAAAGATAAGAAAGATATCGGAAAGCGGGAAACCTAACGTTTACACCATCGAGAAAAAGGGTCAGAAAAAGCTTATCTTTCAAACTGTATGGAGTGAAGCCGGCCAGGTCCGGGGACTGGTTGAAATCAGCCTGGAAATTCCCCCGGCCATGCCCCACTTCCTCAGGGATTAAACAGGCCATTAATAGTTGGGTCAGAGACCTCGACCTTAAACTTCTAAAGCTCCGGGTCTCAGCCAGACTCTCTCAAAAAATCTTTCAGGCGCCGGTATTCTCTCTCCAGTGCCTCCAGTGCCTCCCTGGCCGCTTTCAGGTCCTGGCTCTTTCCGGCCTGTTCCATTTTCCAGGCGGCTTCCCTCAGGGCCGGAAGGCTCAGGTTGGCCGAGGCTCCTTTCAAGTAATGTCCGGCTTCGCTGATGACCTGGAAGTCCTTCTCCTTGATGGCCTTTTCCAGCTCGTCATATTTCTTCTGGAATTCCTCGTCATAGATGCCCAGCAATTCCTGGAGGAAGACCTCATCTCCGCCGATTCTTTCCAGCGCTTCCTTTCGGTCAATGGGTGCAGGGGCGCTATTGTTTCCTGCCATCCCTGTCCTCCTTCCTTTTTTATTATCCGAATTATTAGTTACCACCATCCGGTTCCGGCCTCGCTTCTTTGCCTGGTAAAAAGCCCGGTCAGCCGTCTTAATAAAAATTAAAGGTGTTACCGTTTGCGGGCCAGGGCCCTTTCAATCACCCGGTACAGCTCTTCGGGGTAAAGCGGCTTGGCCACGTAATCGTCCATCCCGGCTTCCAGGCATTTTTCACGGTCGCCCTTCATGGCATGGGCGGTCATGGCTACCACGGGCAGATGCTGGCCGCTGGATTGCTCGCGCTGGCGAATCTGCCTGGTGGCCTCAAAGCCATCCATCTCCGGCATCTGGACATCCATCAGCACCAGGTCGAATTTTTCTCTATCGAGAATTTCCAGGGCCTGCCGGCCGTTCTCGGCCACGGTTACCCGGTGTCCCTTTTTCTGCAGGAGATGAATGGCCACCTTCTGGTTGATCGGGTTGTCTTCGGCCAGCAGGATGTTCAACTTGCGGCGGAATTCGGGCAGGGTATGTTCGGTTATCGGGACTTCCAGCCGTTGTGCCCCTGAAGTGGCGCCCTTGATGGCCATGATGGTATCCAGCAGGTCGGAGGGCCTGACCGGTTTTACCAGGTAGCCCTGGGCTCCCAGTTCTTTGGCCTGCTGCAGGTCGCCAACCCGGTCGGCCGAGGTCAGGATGATGATGGGCACCTCCCTGGCCCCATCAATTTCTTTTATGTTGCGGATCAGCTCAAACCCATCCATCTCCGGCATGGACAGGTCCAGGAGGAAGAGCCCGAAACCTTCCTGCCGGCCCAGCGCTTCCCTAATCAAGGAGATGGCCTGGGGTCCGGAGGAGGCAACTTCTGGCTTCATCCGCCAGCTCTGGAGCATTTCTTTGAGGATAACCCGGTTGGTCTGGTTGTCGTCCACCACCAGAACCCTGAGTCCATGAACCGCGGCCAGGGTGGCCGGCACAGCCCTGGGCCGACGTTCTGGAACCAGTCCCAGCCTGACGGTAAAGTGGAAAGTGCTGCCCTGCCCGGCTTCGCTTTCGGCCCAGATTTTTCCGCCCATCAGGTTCACCAGCTGGGAGGTGATGGCCAGGCCCAGGCCGGTGCCCCCGTATTTCCGGCTGAAAGAAGCGTCGGCCTGGACGAATGGCTGGAAAATGCTGTCCAGTTTATTGCGGGGGATGCCGATACCCGTGTCCCTGACCATGAAATGGAGGGTTATGTCCCGGGACGTCCTGGCCTGTTCTTCGACTTCAACCTCCACCTCGCCCCTTTCTGTGAACTTTATGGCATTGCTGACCAGGTTAAGCAACACCTGGCGGAGGCGGCTGGTGTCGCCGACCACCGTCTCCGGCAGGGAAGGGGGCACGTGGCAGAGCAATTCCAGGCCCTTCTGGTGAGCCGGCAGGGCCAGGGTGGCTACTATTTCGGTTATGGAGTTGTGCAGGTTGAATTCAACCGGAATCAGCTCAATCATCCGGGCTTCAATCTTGGAGAAGTCCAGGATGTCGTTGAGGATGGTCAGCAGGGATTCGGCCGAGGTCCTGGCTGCCTTGAGGAACTGGAGCTGTTCATCGTTGAGCTCGGTTTGCAGGGCCAGTTCGATCATGCCGATGATGCCGTTCATCGGAGTCCTTATTTCGTGGCTCATGTTGGCCAGGAATTCGCTCTTGGCCTTGCTGGCAGTCAGGGCCTCTTCCCTGGACAACCGCAGTTCTTCCTCAATTTGCTTGAGGTGGGAGATATCGGTGATGACCGAGACCACGCCGCTGAATTTTTTCCTTTCAAAAATGGAGTGAGCGTGGATGAGCACCGGGACCAAACGACCGTCCCTGGTCTTCAGCCTGGTCTCGTAACGTTCCTTGGTCATGGACTGCCGGGCCCGGGACTTGCTCTTGACCTGCTCCAGCTGGTCTTCCGGGATGAACACGCTCCAGTGCTGGCCCAGGAGTTCTCCTGGCCTGTAGCCAAGCATCTTCTCCAGGGCCGGGTTGACATAGGTTATATGGCCGCGGGCATTTTCCACCACCACTCCCTCGGCCAGGCTGGTCAGGATTTTTTCCTGGAACTGCTGCAGGTTTTTAAGCTCAGTCTCAACCCGCTGCTTTTCCCGGTCTTTCTTCAAGGAATAGAGGGCAAAGCCCAGGTCGCCGGCGATTTCTTCCAGGAGCTTTATCTCCGAGGCCTGGTCAAAAATGTCCCTGGCGTAACCGACCTGCATCGCCCCTAATATCTCCCGGTTGTGTTCGAGGAGAAAGCAGGCCACCCAGCCGCCCTTTTTTCGCTGCGGGCACTTTTTGCAGGCCTGGCTCTTGGTCACATCCGGAATGAAAAAGGACCGCCTGTTCTTCAGAACCCTTTCCAGGCAGGGGGTGAAGTGGTTGAGTATTTTTTTATCCCCCTGGCCGAAAAATTCCTTGGGCCTTAATTCATCATCTACCAGGACCATCCGGACCAGGCCGTATTTCCCGTTCTCCACCAGGCTGCGGGCGGCCTGGTCAAGAAGCCTGGACGGGTCCTTGACCTGGATTATCATCTGGTTGATGTCGCTGATGGCCCGCAGCAGCCTGTTGGTATGGGCCAGCAGCTGGTCCTTCTGGACAAGCTCGCTTATGTCCTTGTAGACAGCCACGCCCCCGATCAGGTAATTCTTGTAGACCACCGGAGAGGCCGAGATGCTGACGCTGACCGGTTTTCCGTCTTTCCGGTAGCGGGTGGCGATGAAGTTGGAAACACGCCGCCTGAGGATGTTCCTGGTTATTTTTTTAGCTTCCGATTGTTCGGGTCCGCCGATCAATTCATCAATCTGTCGGCCGATGGCTTCTTTCCTTTTATAGCCGAAGATGAGCTCGGCCCCGGGATTCCAGATGATGACCTGGCCGCTGGAGTCGACGGCCACCACGGCGTCCTTGATGCTGTCGATCAAGGCCTGAAGGTGCAGCTCCATTTCCAGCCTCCTTATTAGTGGTAATTAGATAATTTTGGCCTGAAAAAATCAATCACCGCTGCGGGTGATTTTGGCTTCGGGGTGGGGGTGGAATTCAGACCGACAGGGCAATCAGCAGCAGGGCCGAGTAGAAGGTGGAGAGAATGATGGCCTGGGCCCCTTTGAAGGGGCGATAAAAGCGGTCCAGGGCCAGGACCGTGTCGGACACCAGGAAAAGCAGGCTGCCGGCTGCGGCCAGCCAGGGTCCGGTTCCGGGCAGCTGGTGCGGTTGCTCCAGTCCCACCCGGGTCATGGTCAGAAGGGCCAGAAGGTAGAATAAAATCGGGACCCGCTGGCGTTTGGTCCCGGGCCAGACCAGGAAAAGGACAACCCCGGCCAGCAGGACCAGGGGAATGACCGGCCAGCCCAGGAATTCGCGGCTGACCCGGCTGTAAAAGGCGACCGAAAAGACGGCCAGGGCTCCCAGGAAGAAAGCCAGCCCGGTCAGAAAACGTTTCTTCTTCAACATCATCATCACCTCGCCCAGCAGGCAGAGGACCAGGCCGGCGGCCACGGCGTTCCGGTAAAAAGAATGGGGCCGGGTTTCCAGGAGAAGGCCGACCATCAGCATTATGGTAAAGGGGCGGAAGAAGTAAGCGAGGAGCTTCTGGTTGCGGGTCTCGGTGATGATGGCCGCGATGGCTGAAACCACGATGGAGAAGATAAAAGCGCCGCTCCCGAGGTTCATGTTCTCACCTTCAACTGTCGTCGGGGCCGGGAGGACATCCCTGACCCGGCCAATTCTGTTTTGATAATTCTACCTCAGATGTGCCATAATATAAAAGGTGACTTTCGAGTCAACCTTCAAATTTAATATTATCAGGAGCTAAGATGATAGAAAGTTTTACCGACGAAAAGAGCCGCAAGATAGCCCTGCTGATAGATGGCGATAACGCCCAGCCTTCCCTGATCGGTGACATCCTGGCCGAGGTCGGCAAGTACGGGTTAATCACCATCAGGCGAATTTACGGCGACTGGACCACGGTCAACATGGCTGGCTGGAAGAAGGCCCTGCACGAGAATGCCATCCAGCCGGTGCAGCAGTTCCGCTTCACCGTGGGCAAGAACGCCACCGACAGTGCCCTGATCATCGACGCCATGGACATTCTCCACGGCCGCCTGGTGGAAGGCTTCTGCATCGTTTCCAGCGATTCCGACTACACCCGGCTGGCCACCAGGATAAGGGAAGCGGGCTTCTTTGTCATGGGTATCGGGAAGCGTTCCACGCCCAAGGCCTTTGTCAATGCCTGCAACGTTTTCATCTACACCGAAAACCTGGGACCCCGGGAAAAGGAAAGAGAAAAGAAAAGGAAGGGAGCAACGGAGAAGGCGGCCGAGGAGCACAGGCCCCGCGGTTATGACCCGCTGCCACTGCTGAAGGCCGCGGTGGACATGGCCACCGACGAGGATGGCTGGGCCAAGCTCAGCACCATCGGTTTCTACCTCCGCCAGCTGGACCCCAGCTTTGACCCCAGAACCTACGGTTTCCGCCAGCTTTCCCAGCTCTTCAAGGCCTTCCCCGAGGTTTTTGAACTGCGCTTCGAGAACGAGCGCGGCCTGACCAGGGTCTGGGTCAAGATAAAAGAATGACAGGCAGGCCGGAGGCCGGATGAAAATTTATTACCATTCTCCGATAGGAATAATAGCAATTGAGGGTGGGCCGGGCGGAGTGCGCTCCTGTTCCTTTGCCGGGGAGAAAGAAACAGCCGGTCTGGAGCCGGCCGCGTCCGAGGCCGGACCGGAGGGGGTTCCGGACGTCCTGGAAGAGGCCCGTCGCCAGCTGGATGAATATTTTAAGGGAGGGAGGCAGGAGTTTTCCGTCAGGCTCGACCTGCGGGGAACGGAATTTCAGAAAAAGGTCTGGGCCGAACTGCGAAAAATACCATTCGGGCAGACCAGGAGCTACGGGGAGATAGCCCGGGCCTGCGGCCGTGGGGGAGCTGCCCGGGCAGTGGGCGGGGCCAACCATATGAATCCCGTGGTAATTCTTGTTCCCTGCCACCGGGTAATCGGTGCCGACGGCAGCCTGACCGGTTTCGGCGGCGGTCTGTGGCGAAAGAAATGGCTCCTGGAGCACGAGAAAAAAGTGCTGGAAGCCAGCCGGCAAAATAAGTATAAAAAATAAATGTAAGTATTAACCTGCCGCGGAGAAAACAAGGCGAGAAAGGAGAGGAAAATGATTGATACCCTGTCCAGAATTTTCCTTAACACCGAGAAAAACTACCGGAAAGAAGCCCTGATGCTGGTCAAGCGCGAGGGTAAGTATTGCCCGATTTCCACCGACGAATTTTCTCAACGGGTCCGGAACATTTCCGCTGGCTTGAGGGCCTTTGGCCTGAAAAGCGGTGACAAGCTGATCATTCTTTCCGAAAATCGCCCGGAATGGGTCATGGTTGACCTGGCCGCCATCTGCCTGGGCGCGGTTACCGTGCCGATTTATACTTCGCTGACCCCGCCCCAGATCAAGTACATCATCAACGATTCCGAGGCCAGGTTCGTGGTCTGCTCCAACCAGGAAATGTGGTCCAGGCTGGAGGGCATAAGAACGGAATTGCCCCTGGTTGATAAATACATCATGATTGAAGACCTGGCTCCGGCCGGAGTGCTGACCCTGCGGGAAGTGGAGAAAGAAGGGGAGAAGCTGAACCGACAGAACCCCGGTGAATTCGATAAGATAGCTGAGTCCATCGGCCCCGACGACCTGGCCACCATCATCTACACTTCGGGTACAACCGGCGTGCCCAAGGGAGCCATGCTCAGCCATTACAACCTGGTGAGCAACGTCCAGGCCCTGCGCTCGGTAATTGAATTTACGGAGAAGGATACCGCCCTGTCCTTTCTGCCCCTGTCCCACGTCCTGGAAAGAATGTGCACCTTTGCCTGGATCTACGTCGGGGCCACCATCGCCTACGCCGAAAGCGTGGACACGGTTGCCCAGAACCTGGTCGAAGCCCGGCCGACCATCATGGTCAGCGTGCCCCGGCTGTTCGATAAATTTTACGCCCGGGTCATCGATAATGTTCTCAGCTCTTCCAATCTCAAGAAGAAGATTTTCTTCTGGGCCCTGAAGACCGGCCGGAAGTATGCCCAGAAAAAGATTAACAGGGAAAAAATATCGGGCTGGCTAAAGTTCAGGTACGGCCTGGCCTACAAGCTGGTCTTCTCTAAGATAGTGGAAAAAACCGGTGGCCGGGTCCGGTTTTTTGTCTCGGGCGGAGCCCCGCTATCCCGCGACATCGCCGAGTTTTTCTATGCCATGGGCATCCTGGTGATTGAAGGTTACGGGCTGACCGAGACCTCCCCGGTCATTGCCGTTAACCGACTGGAAGATTTCCGCTTCGGTTCGGTCGGCAAGATCCTGCCGGAAGTGGAGGTCAGGATCGCCGAGGACGGAGAAATCTGGGCCCGCGGTCCGAACGTGATGAAAGGC
>JABLWX010000087.1 GCA_013178315.1 Candidatus Aminicenantota bacterium | reverse complement strand
AGGTAGGAAGAAAGGAAGAAGCCAAGCAATACCAGGAGCTGGCCGGGCAGATCAAGACGGCTTTCAACCGGGCCTACCTGGAAGGACATCAGTACAAGGCCCTGCGACAGGGTCCGGTGGACCGCTTCCCGGACCAGACGGCCAACCTGCTGCCGCTCCTCCTGGACCTGGTTCCCGAAGAGGTAAGAGAAAAAGTGCTGAAAGCCCTGCTGGAATCGCTGGTCGTCCGGCATGATTACCATCCCGATACCGGGGTAATCGGCACCCGCTTTCTTTTTGAGGTGCTGGATAAATTCGGGCTGCCGGAAGTGGCCCTGAGGATAATCCTCCAGGATTCTTACCCCGGCTGGGGCTATATGGTCAGGGAAGGAGCGACCAGTCTCTGGGAGAGATGGGAAAAGCTCACCGGCCAGGGCATGAACTCCCACAACCACGCCATGTTCGGCAGCGTGGATGCCTGGTTCTACCGGGGCCTGGCCGGGCTGAAACCGATCGAACCCGGCTGGAAAGTATTTGAGGTTAAACCCTACCCTGGCCTGGAAGAAGTCCGGTGCCGCCTGAGAACCATCCAGGGTGAAATAGCCCTTGACTGGAAGAAAACAGATTCCGAGTTTACCCTGGCCCTGGCCGTTCCGGTCGGGACCAGGGCCCGGTTAACTTTTCCGTTTCTCTTCCAGGATTACCTGATCCAGGAATCGGGCCTGCTCCTCTGGGAAGGAGGCGCCTTCGTGGCCGAAGACCCCAGACTGGGAGTGACCCTGGCCGAACTTAACCGGGAACCGGTCTTCTGGGTGGAATCAGGAAAATATGAATTCCTGATGAAGAGAGCCTGAGCCCGGAGGACGGGAAAATCCAGCCGGCTATTCGGGCCCGTGGTCAGACCTTCCGCTTATCAACCCTATCTTCGTTGGCCGCCCAAAAAATTGGCCGGGGTCAGGTTCAAGTTCACCCGTTCTGAACCAGGCCGGTATGAATCTTAAAAAAATGCCAACCGGGCACCTGGCTGGCCTGGCGGTAATGTTGTTGGGTCGGATTAAATTATAAGAATCGCCTGAAAATGCGGGCGGCCTCGGCATAGGCCTGGATGGTCCGGTCGATATCTTCCGGAGTGTGGGCGGTCGACAGGCAGCCCCCGCCGTGGACCACGTGGACTCCGTTAAGGAGCAGGGCCAGTTTCAGGACCTCTTCCCTCAGGGCAACGTCAGAACGTTCCGGGTTCCAGAGGTCTTCAGGCTGGAGGTACTTGATCCTTTTCTTCGGAAAGTTGACCATGAAAAAGGACGAGTCTGGCACCAGCTCGTTGCCGTCTCCGGTGCAAACCGCCTCCAGGCCCTCGTCCCGGAATACCCTTTCTATGCCCCGCCTGAGCCTTTTGGCCTGCTGCCCGAGGTAGGGATAAACCCGGTGCTGGTTCTTCTCCAGGTAGTCCAGCATGGCCAGCCCGGCCCTCATGTATTCTTCGTGAGAGGAAAAGGTACCGCCCTCAAAGTGGACACGCCTTTGGGCGGAACCCGACGGTTCGCAACCTTCCATGATCTCCTCTTTACCGACCACGGCCGCCACCGCCTGTCCCCCGCCGATTAACTTGCCAAAAAGAGAAATATCAGGCGAAAGGCCGTAGAGTTTCTGCAGGCCCGAAGCACAGAACCTGAAGCCGGAGATGATTTCGTCGAAAATCAGGACCACACCGTAGCGGTCCGCCAGCTGCCGGGCCAGCTCCAGGTACTGGCGGGAGCAGAACAGGAACCCCCCGACACCAATAAAAGGTTCCAGGATGAAGGCGGCCAGTTTCCGGCCGTGTTTCCTGAAAACATCCGACAGGTGCTGGCAGTCGTTGAACCTGGTGATGAGCACCCGCCGGGTAAGGTCAGATGGCACCCCGGCCGAATCGGAGGCCCGGAACCCAGCCCCTGAATGAAACTTCACCCCTTTTAGCAGATAAGGAGAGGCTCCATGCCAGCCACCGCCAACCTTCAGGATGTGCTGGCGGCCGGTGTGGCCCATGGCCAGCATCACGGCGTAGGTTGAGGCCAGGGTTCCGGAAGTGGTGAAGCGGACCTTGAGTCCCTGTCGGCCCAGGCTGGCCAGCAGCCTTTCGGCCAGTTCCACCTGGGACAGGGTCTCGAAGCCGGTATGAAAGGTGCCGTGCTGGAAATAGGGCTCCACCGCCCGGCGGATGACCTCGGGGTTATGCCCCAGGATGTTGGCGTAATGTCCCTGCCAGTAATCCAGGTAGCGGTTGCCGTCAACGTCGGTGACTTCGGCCCCGGCGGCCGAGGCCGGGAAAAAGGGATAGGGTTTCCACAGGCGGAGGGAATGGCTGCCCCCGCGGACCATGACCCGGGAAGCCCGGCGGAACAGGGCGGCGCTTCTCCCCGTTTTCTTACGATATTCTTTTTCCAGGTAGCGGAACAATTTTTCCATTTTACTTTCGCCGCCCGCAGGCGTAATATTGAAAAGAAGTTTAATTTAAGCCCATTCCCCGGTGAATGTCAATCCGGCCAGGAGCGGCCGGGGGCTTGATTCCTTCCGGAATCTATATTAAACTTATAGGAATAGTAGGATTTCAACCTTAATTACCAAAAGAGAAAAGGAGAGCGAGAATGCAATTACTTAACGAAGAAGTCAGGGACTTCACCCGGAAAAAATTCGAGGCCGAGCTGCAAAACCCGGTCCACCTGGTTTATTTCCAGAAGGAAAAGAGCTCGCTGATCGTGCCCGGTCGCGAGGTGCAGGAAGACTGCGGTTTCTGCCCGGAGACGAAACAGCTGCTGGAAGAGCTGGCCGGGCTGAGCGACAAGATCAAGCTGACCGTCTACGATTTCGAGAAGGAACCGGCCCGGGCGGCCGAGTTCCAGGTGGACAAGGTGCCGGCCATCGTGGTCATGGGCGAAAAGGACGCCGGCATCCGCTTTTTCGGCATACCCTCCGGCTACGAGTTTATGAGCCTGCTGGAGGCCATCGTTGACGTCAGCCGGGGTGAAACCGAGCTGAGCGAGGAAACCAAGGCTGCCCTGAAGAAGCTCGACAAAGAGGTCAACATCCAGGTTTTTGTCACCCCCACCTGTCCCTACTGCCCGGTGGCGGTCCGCCTGGGTCACCAGATGGCCCTGGAATCACCCCTGGTCAGGGCGGCCATGGTGGAAGCCACTGAATTTCCTGAACTTACGCAGAAGTACGAGGTGTTCGGCGTTCCCAAGACCATCTTCAACGACAGTTTGAGCCTGGAAGGGGCGGTGCCGGAGGAGATGTTCCTGGAACAGGTCCTCAAGGCCGGCGGCCAGGAAGTGCACTGAAATTCCGGATGAACCTATAATTTATTATTTTTCAATTAGATAGCCGATTTTTTGCCGGGATAAAATTGACAGCCGGCTGCCTGATGTTATAATAATCGGGTAAATGGCCATTATCAAAAAGCAAAAACCCCGCAAAAAAATCTGTGTCGTCGGGCTGGACGGCGTTCCCCATTCAATGCTCCTGGAGCTGGCCAGGTCCGGGGTGATGAGCACCGTGGCCCGTTTGCTGGACATAGGCCACCTGCACCGGATGAAGGCCAGCCTGCCCGAAATATCGGCCGTTTCCTGGACCAACTTCATGACCGGGACCAACCCGGGCAGCCACGGCATCTTTGGTTTTACCGATTTCAAGCCGGGAACCTATGACATCAGGCTGCCCAACTTCCTGGACGTCAAGGCCGAAACCATCTGGGACCGGCTGGGAAGCCGCGGCCTGAAGAGCATCGTCATCAACCAGCCCTCCACCTACCCCGCTCGCAGAATAAACGGGGTCATGGTCTCCGGCTTCGTGGCCGTCGACCTGTCCCGCTCGGTCTTTCCCCAGAGCTACTTCACCGCCCTGGAACAGATGGGCTACCAGATAGACGTGGACTCGGGCAAGGTGGCCGATAACCCCTCGATTCTCTGGCAGGAAATTTCCAAGACCATGGCCAGCCACCAGAAGGCCCTGAACTATTTCTGGGAACAGGACTGGGATTATTTCCAGTTTGTCATCACCTGCACCGACCGGCTGCACCACTTCCTGTGGTCGGCCTACGAGGATAAAGAACATCCCTACCACCAGGCCTTCCTGGACTTCTACCAGCAGATAGACCGCATCATCGCCAAGGTCCTCAACACCTTCAAGAAGATGAACGAGAGCGAGGAAAACTTCTTCCTGCTGTCTGACCATGGTTTTACCGGCATCGTCCAGGAGGTCTACCTCAACGCCTGGCTGGCCCAGAACGGGTACCTATCCTTCAGTTCCCCCGAGCCCAGGACCCTGAACGACATTTCCAACCGCACCGTGGCCTTTGCCCTGGACCCCAACCGCATCTACCTCAACCTGAAGAGAAAATTCCCGCGGGGCCGGGTGGACCGGTCGGACCGGAAAGAACTCAAGCAGGAAATCTCCGATAAATTGCTCAAGCTGGAGTACGAGGGCCGTAAGGTAATCCGGCATGTCTTCAAGTCGGAAGAAATTTACGACGGGAAGTATACCTCACGCGGGCCGGACCTGGTGGTGGTAGCCGAACCCGGCTTCGACCTCAAGGGCTCCATCCGGAAAAAGGAAGTCTTCGGGCGCAGCTACCTTCAGGGAATGCACACCTGGGACGACGCTTTCTTCTGGTCGATGGAAGAACACGGACCCGACCTGGCCATCGAGGACCTGGCCGAGCTCATCATCAAAAAGGTTAAATGAAAGCCCGAAGCGGTGAAAACTCCTGCCCGACCCGCCGGCCAGGGTCAGTCCTGAATTACCGGATATTCTTTTTATTACTCCTCGGCCTGGCCGGAAGCGCCGGGGCTTACATCGGGCCGGGCGCCGGATTTGCCTTTCTCTCGTCGTTCCTGGTTTTCTTCCTGACCTTTTTCCTGGCCTTTTTTTCTTTCCTGAGCTGGCCGTTCCGGCTGCTGCTCCGCCTGCTCCGGGGTCAGAAGGCCTACCGGAACAGCCGGGTGGAGCGGGTCATCATTCTCGGCTTTGACGGGATGGACCCGGTGCTGGCCGAAAAGTTCATGGCCGAGGGCAAGCTGCCCAACCTAAGCCGGCTAAAAAAAGAAGGTACCTTCCGACCCCTGCAGACGACCACCCCGGCCATCTCCCCCGTGGCCTGGTCTTCCTTCATGACCGGCTGCGAACCTTCCAAGCACAACATCTTCGATTTCTTAAGTCGCAACCCGAAGAATTATCTGCCCGACCTGTCCTCGGCCCGGATAGGACCGCCACGCCGGTTTATCCCGCTGGGTCGGTACCGGATCCCCCTGGGCCGACCGGAAATAAAACTGCTGCGGAAGAGCCAGCCCTTCTGGAAAATTCTCGGGCAGCAGGGAATCTTTTCCACCGTGCTCCGGGTGCCCATCACCTTCCCCCCGGAAAAATTCGCCGGGCACCTGCTCTCGGGCATGTGCCTGCCCGACCTTAAAGGCAGCCAGGGGACCTTTCTTTTTTATACCAGCAACCCGCAGCGCCTGGAGAAAAAAGAGGGCGGAGAAAGCCAGCTGGTTACAGTCGAAGGGCATCTGGTCAAAACTTACCTCGTCGGTCCCGAGAATTCTCTCCTGAAAAAGCCGGAAGAAATCCGCCTGCCGATGACCATCAAGCTTGATTACGAGCGGGACTCGGCCCTGGTAGAAGTCTCAGGCCAGCGTTTTGAACTCAGGAAAGGCGTCTTCTCGCCCTGGATCAAGCTCAGCTTCCCGGCCGGGCCGGGAATGAAAATCAAGGGCATCGCCCGGTTCTACCTGCTGAGCCTCAAGCCCCACTTTGAGCTGTACGTCACTCCGCTTAATATCGACCCGGAAAAGCCGGCCCTGCCCATTTCCCATCCTTTTATATATGCGCCCTACCTGGCCAGGCTGTTCGGCAGCTATGTCACCCTGGGCGAGGCCAACGACACCTGGGCCCTCAACGAGGGAGTACTTCCGGAAAAGGCTTTCCTGGAACTGGCTTATTCCTTCCACGAGGACTGGGAAAAAATCTTCTTCAACGGCCTGAAGAAAACCCGCCGAGGGCTGCTGGCCTGCGTTTTTGAGACCACCGATAGCATCCAGCACATGTTCTGGCGCTACCTCGATAAAAGTCATCCCGCCTACCAGCCCACGGCCAGGCTGGAAGACGGCTCCCGGGTGCTGGAAGAACTCTACCAGAAAATGGACACGCTCGTCGGCCGGGTCCTGAACAGCCTGGACGACAAAAGCTGCCTGTTCGTCATGTCCGACCATGGCTTTAAGGCTTTCCGCCGCGGGGTCAACCTTAATTCCTGGTTATACTTAAATGGCTACCTTCATCTCAAGGAGGGAGCCAGCGAAAGCGAGGAATGGTTCCGCCAGGTTGACTGGAGCCGGACCAAAGCCTATGCCCTGGGCCTGGCCGGAATCTATCTCAACCTCCGCGGTCGCGAGGCCCAGGGAATCGTTGAGCCGGGAGAAGAAAGCCGGCGCCTCAAGCAGGAGCTCATCGATAAACTCTCCGGGCTTAAAGACCCGGAAAAGGGCTCGGTGGCCATCAACCGGCTGATTGATTCTGAAAAGATTTACCACGGACCTTACCGGGACAATGCCCCCGACCTGATTGTGGCCTACAACCAGGGTTACCGGGCTTCCTGGGACTCGGTCGTGGGCAAGGTCAACCGAACGGTCATCGAAGACAACCGCAAGGCCTGGTCGGCCGACCACTGCCTGGACCCGGCCCTGGTTCCCGGAGTGCTGTTCAGCAACCTGAAGCTGGACGGCCGGGAGGCCAGCATCATGGATATCGCCCCAACCGTCCTCCAGCTGTTCGGAGTGCCGCTACCGGCCTACCTGGACGGCCGGTCGCTTCTTCCGGAAGATTCGGGTAAAATAAAAAAAGAAAACGGAGAAAGCGTTCAGAAAAAGGCAGGCACCGATGTCCGGAAGAAAAAATGAAGAAGCCCTCAAAAGGCGGGAGTTCCTGCAGCTGGTCCTGGGCACATCGGCCGGGCTTCTTCTTGCTCCTGGCCAGGCTTTCCTTCGGACCGCCGGCCGGAAAGAAACCGGGCTGAAGGTACTTGTGCTGGGGATGGACGGCCTGGATACCGTTCTCCTCGACCGCTTCCTCCAGGAGGGCAAGCTCCCCCATTTCCAGAAGCTGGCCGCTTCGGGAACCTACCGTCCGCTTGGTTCGAGCGTCCCGCCACAGAGCCCGGTGGCCTGGGCCAATTTCATCACCGGGACCAATCCCGGCGGCCATGGCATTTTTGATTTTGTCCACCGCGACCCCAGGACCTACCTGCCGGTGTTTTCCGCTTCCGAGAGCCTGCCGGCCAGGCATAACCTCAGGCTGGGCAAGCTGAACATTCCGCTCTCGGGCGGGGAAATCAGAAACCTGCGCCGGGGACGGGCTTTCTGGCAGATCCTGGAAGATTACGACATCCCGGCCACCGTGTTCAAGATTCCTTCCAATTACCCGCCGGTTGAAACCAGGCAACGCACTTTTTCCGGCATGGGTACCCCCGACCTCAAGGGCTATTACGGACTTTTCAACTATTACACCAACGAATACAAGACCGTTACCGAAGAATACGGAGGGGGCGGCCGGGTACACGATGTCTACGTCATCGGCAACCGGGTGGAAGCCCGGATCCCGGGACCCAACAACCCCTTCCAGCGGGGCAACCCGGAAACCTTTGTCGACTTCAAGGTTTTTATCGACCCGGTCAACCCGGTGGCCAAGATTGCCTACCAGGACCAGGAGTTTATCCTGAGGGAAAAAGAATGGAGCGGCTGGAAGAAAATCAGGTTTGATTTTATTCCAACCCAGGGTGTCAGCGGAATCTGCATGTTTTACCTCAAGGAAGTCCGGCCGAAATTCAAGCTCTACGTCAGCCCGATAAACATCGATCCATCTGACCCGGCCCTGCCGCTGAGCACCCCGGAAAGTTATTCCCGGGAGCTGGCCAGAAAGTTCGGGCCGTTCTTCACCAAGGGACTGCCGGCCGACACCGCCGCCCTGGAAAACGATGTCCTGGACGAAAAGGAGTTCCTGGCCCAGGATGAAATCGTCTACCAGGAATCCATGGCCATGCTGGAAGAGGAGCTCAGGAACTTCCGCTCGGGCCTTCTCTTCTATTATTTTTCCAACGCCGACCAGCGCCAGCACATGTTCTTTCGCCTGATAGACCGCAACCACCCGGCCTACAACGAGAAGCTGGCGGCCGAGTTCGGCCAGGTCATCGAGCAGACCTACCGCCAGATGGACCGGGCCCTGCAGCTGGCGATGGAGAAGGTGGACCGGAACACGGTCATCGTGGTCATGTCCGACCACGGCTTCTGTCCCTTCCGGCGCGGTTTTAACCTCAACACCTGGCTCCTGAGAAACGGTTACCACATGCTTCGCCCGGGAACCAGGCCGGAAGAAGTGTCTTTATTTCAGGCAACCGACTGGTCAAGGACCAGGGCCTACGGTGTCGGACTCAACGCCCTGTACCTGAACCTCAAGGGCCGGGAAGCCCAGGGCCTGGTCCGGCCGGAAGAAAAGGAGCCACTGCTCCGGGAACTGGCCCACAAGCTGGAACAGGTCACCGACCCCCTGACCGGGGAAAAAGTCATCCTCAAAGCTTACCTGACCTCCGAAGTTTACAGCGGGGCCTATCTACCCGAGGCCCCGGACATAATCCTTGGTTTTAACCGCAATTACCGCATCTCCTGGAACTCGCCCCTGGGCAGTTTCCCGAGAGAGCTCATCGAAGACAATCCCCAGAAATGGAGCGGCGACCACATGACAGCTCCCGACCTGATCCCGGGAGTGTTGCTGGCCAGCCGGCCGGCCCGGCTGGAGCAACCGGCCCTGGAAGACGTGACCGCTGGAATTCTGACGCTGTTCGGGGTTAAAATTCCACCTGAAATCACCGGCCGGCCGCTATTCTGAGCCCGGCTGAAGTATAGAAAAGGAGATTAAAAATGGGCAAGGCCAAGGTCAAGCTGGAAAAAGACCTGTACGAAAAGATTGAAAAGATCGCCGAGGCTGCCGGCTACAGCTCAACCGAAGAGTTCATCATTCACCTCCTGGAAAAGGAAGTGGCCAAGTTCGAGGGAGCCGATTCCGAGGAAGAAATCAAGAAGAGGCTCAAGGGCCTGGGCTATATCTCCTGAGTCTGGCGGAACCCCAAACCAATGGTCTGGTGGCTGAACAGAGCAGTCGGAAGTTTATTCAACCTCATCTTTCTGCCCTTTTCTTCCCTCAATCCCTGGGGGGCCATGCTGGCTATTTCCCTTCTGACCGCACTGCTGATGCTGTTCATCTACAAGAAAACCTCCAACCAGGAGGGAATCAGGCGGGTGAAAAATCGCATCAAGGCCAACCTGCTCGAAATCAGGCTTTACCAGACTGACCTCAGAACCCAGCTCGGAAGCCAGAAAGAACTGCTCGCGGCCAACCTGCAGTACCTGCTGTACAACCTCAAGCCGCTGCTGGTCATGATAGTGCCCATTTTTCTGATCCTGGCCCAGCTCAACCTGTGGTTTGCCTCGCGCCCGCCGGCCCCGGGTGAAACTTTTCTGCTGAAGGCCCGGTTTATAAAGACCATGGACCTGGAAAGGTTGAGACTGGACCTGGAAACGCCCGAGGGGCTGGTGGCGGAAACTCCGCCAGTCAGGATAATCGACGAGGCCGAGGTAGCCTGGCGGTTGAAGGTAACCGGCCCGGTCCGGGAACCCCTGGTCATCCAGGTCAACGGCGAAAGGTACCAGAAAATCGTTCCGGCCGGGAAGGGCCGGCTTCTCAGGGTCTCAACCGTCAGAGTGAAGAGAAACCTCTGGCAGGAGCTTCTCTACCCGGGAGAAAGACCGCTTCCGGCCGATTCCCTCCTGAAGCAGATTGAACTCCGCTTCGAGCCGCAAAGGCTGAAGCTACTGGGGATAGGTTTTCACTGGCTGGTGGCCTACTTTCTCCTCTCCATCATCCTGGGCCTGGCTCTAAAGGGCCTGTTCAAGGTAGAAATCTGATAATATTAAATAAAAGGATAGCGCCGTGAAAATTGAAATCTTCAAGATGGAAAGAATGCAGTCGCTCTGGGAAAACGTGGTCGACTACAACCTGTCGGAAAGCGGGGTTCACCCGCTGAACCTGAAAGAGCTGCTGCAGCCCGGCGAGCTGGAAGAGCTGGCCGCGGTGGACATCGGTTATACCCAGACCAACGGCACCCCGCCGCTTCGTGAAAACATCGCCCGGCTTTACCCGGGAATCGACCCGGAACAGATCATGGTAACGGCCGGGTCGTCTGAAGCCAACTTCCTGCTGATGTGGTCGCTGCTGGAACCCGGGGACGAGGTGGTGTTCGAGCTACCCAATTACATGCAGATGTGGGGCCTCAGCCGGAGCTTCGGGGCCAGGGTTAAACCCCTGTGGCTACGGTCCGAACTGGGCTGGCAGCCGGACCCGGATGACCTGAGGAAGCTGGTCAACGGCAACACCCGGCTCATCATCCTGACCAATCCTAACAACCCGACCGGGGCCATCCTCAGCCGCGAAATCCGCGAGGAAATCGTCAGGCAGGCCGAAAAGGTCGGGGCCTGGCTGCTGGTGGATGAGGTCTACCGGGGAGCCGAAAGAAACGGCCTGGAAACCCTCTCCTTCTGGGGTAGCTACGACCGGGTGGTGGTGGTGGCCGGGTTATCTAAAGCCTATGGCCTGCCCGGGCTGCGGCTGGGCTGGCTGGTCGGCCCGCCGGAGCTGGTCAAGAAGGTCTGGACCTACCACGATTACACCACCATCTCAGTCTCCGCCCTGACCGACTACCTGGCCACCAGGGTGCTGGAACCAGAAAGGCGACAAAAAATTCTGAAAAGAACCAGGGATATACTGAACGACAACCTGCCCGTCCTGGAAAACTGGTTGAACAGCTTTAATGGCCTGTTCAGCTACCTTCCGCCGCAGGCTGGGGCCATTCTCTTCGCCCGCTATAACCTGCAGGTAAACTCCACCGAGCTGGTGGAAAAAATCCTGAAAGAAAAGAGCGTGCTCCTCGTACCGGGTGACCACTTTGAGCTGGACCAGCATCTGCGCTTCGGTTATGGCTCCAGCCAGGATTATCTGAAAAAGGCCCTGGACCGGGTGGCCGGGGCGATCTCGGGCCTGATAACTTGAAGGCGCCGGCCCTCAGGAGGTTTACCATGAAAAATCCGCAATTTCCCGGCCTGCTGGCCATTACCCTCGTCATCATTACCGTTGGCCTGGCCGCAGTTCCGGCCCGGGCCCAGAGCCCGCTGAAGGTGGCCATAGTCAACTCCCAGAAAGCCTTCGACCAGTCGCTCGAAGGGAAAAAGGCCGTGGCCATCCTCCAGGAAAGAGAGGAATTGCTTAAGTCCGAGCTGAAGAAGATGGATGAAGAGATCAATGCCCTGAAGCAGAAACTGGCCGGCCAGACCCTGACCCTCAACCCCGAAGCCCGGGCCAAGCTGCAACAGGAAATTGACCGGAAGGAAGCCGACCGCCAGAAGTACGAACAGGAAAACAGCCGCAATTTCGAGCAGTTCAAGAACCAGCTGATAAAAAGAATCCGGGAAGAAATGCTGGCGGTAATTGACGAACTGGTCAGGGAAAGAGGTTACGAGCTGGTCTTCGACCTGAGCACCTCCGGCCTGATTCATTACAAGCCGGAGCTGGACATAACCGATGAAGTCATCAGCCGTTACGACGCCAGCAAGTCCGGGAAGAAATAAACCAGCTTAATTCTCTTGGGCTAAGATTTTTGTATTCAGCCCTGAAGTTACCAGTCGCTAATTTTCCTGGCTCTTTCCCTGGAAGCGAAGCCTGAGCAGTATGATCTCCGACCGGCTGCCGGTGCGGACCGCCGGCCCCCAGGTGCCGGAGCCAGAGGAAACATAAAAGTGGGTTGTCCCCTTCTTCAGGTAACCCCAGTTTTTCTCGTAAACAAACCTGTTGATGATATCAAGGGGAAAAAGCTGGCCGGCGTGGGTGTGACCGGAAAGCTGCAGGTCCACCCCGGCCCGGGCTGCCTCCTCGAGGTAAAGCGGCTGGTGGTCGAGGACCACCACCGGCCAGGCCCGGTCCACCCCGTCCCGGTCCATTATTTCATTGAGGGATACTCTCTTCTGGCCGGAGCGCAGGGCTGCCCAGTCCTTCCTTCCTATCACATAAAACCAGCCATCCACCCGCACCGCCCGGTCGAGCAGGACCGTCACCCCGGCTTTCTCCAGGTAAGAAATATTTCGCTCAAAACCGCCGTAGTACTCGTGGTTGCCGGGACAGGCATAGAGACCGAGCGGGCTTCGTAGCTTCCGGAGCAGGCCCACCATCTTCTCCTCTTCTTCCTGCGAGACTCCCTCGTCAACGATATCGCCGGCGAAAAAGACGACATCGGGCCGGAGTTCGTTGACTCTGTCCACCAGTTTTTCCAGCCGGCTGGAACGGTTGATTATTCCCAGGTGAATATCCGAAATCAATACCGCCCGGAGCTCGGACCCGGCCGGAATCTTCTTTTCAATGTTGATATTCAGTTCCCTTAGCCTGGGGTTGATGGCGTTGAGGTGACCCAGAATTACCACCAGGAGCGACAGGGCCACGATGACCAGGAAGGAACCCGGGTGCCTGATTGACAGCCAGCTGCCCGGGGCCACCTGAGCATCCGCAATCCTGGCCAGCCAGCGAATAATGTCCTTGATAAAAATGAAAAGGAAAAGATAGAGCATCAGGGCCAGGTGGTAGGAACCCAGGGAGACCAGGCCTTCGGTCAGGTGGGTGTGGAAACGGGCATTCAAGATTCTTCCGACCGGAAAGGCCAGGACCGAGCCCAAAAAAAGCAGGCTGAAAATCAGCCGGGCCGGACCCGGACCGGACAGGGCCTGGAGACCGCGCCAGAAAATGTAGCCGTTGACCGAACCGTAAATCAACAGAACTATTAGCAGGAACAGGACCAATTCCTTTCTCCTCATCAGCCAGATTTCTTTTTCGGGTTTTTCACCTCAAGCCTTGTCTCTCAGAGGGCCAGCCTTCAGCCCTCGACCCGGTTGAACCAGGCCACCTCCTCCAGGTTCTTCCGGA
>JABLWX010000086.1 GCA_013178315.1 Candidatus Aminicenantota bacterium | reverse complement strand
AAAGCGGGTGGTAGGTCTGGCCGTCCTCGGTGTATTTAATCCCGTCAGGGAACCGCTGGACTTTAGTCCTCTCGCGCAGGTCGAGCAGGTAGCCATCTTCCGATATCCGGCAGATGCCCCGGGCTACCTGCCCGTGCTCGGGTTTTTTCTGGCGTCTAACTTAAAGCCGTGGGAAACACAGGAGACAGGACAAACATCCTCACATCCCAGACACCTGAAGCATGAGGAACTATTTGGGTTTTCATAAACCCGGATGTTGGCCGGACAGTTTCTTTGGCAGGCATTACATTTTAGACATCGGTTGGTGTCCACATTTATCTTAAAAATACTTCGCTTATTAAAAAAACCAAGGGACAGCCCGATGGGGCAGAGCACCTTGCAGAACGGGCGACGGCTAACTGACATCCAGGCCAGGAAGAGGATCAGGATAAAAACTTTTAAGGCTAAACGGTCCATCATTCCTGAAAAGAGGTCAGGGTTAACGATAAACTGAGGCACCCAGGATTCGAGAATTCCAGCCGGGCAAAACCACTTGCAGAACCAGAGCGTGCCATTACCGGAGGAGTCCACTAGAAGCACCGGCAAAAGAAATACCATTAGGGCAAAGATGGGAAACCTTAGGGAGGTTAGAAATTCAGGAGTCCTTAATTTCCTAACGGGCACTTTATACATCACATCTTGGAGAAAACCGAAGGGACAGAACCAACCGCACGGCAGGCGGCCAACAGCCTGGCCGACGAATATCGTGCTGAAAATGGCCATGATGGCCAGGTTTCTGGTGGCCCGGCTCAAACCACTCCTCATGCTAATCAGGGCATTTTGAACTGCCCCGACCGGGCAGGTCGCAACGGCCGCCGGACAGGAACTGCAATTCATGGCCGGAACGCATAGATTCTTGGTAATGCCCTGGTTAATTCTTCCCCTGACCAGCGATATCAAGTCGATGTTCAGGCCAAGAGCAGCCAGGCTCTGGAATAGAGTTCTCTTATTCTTGGAGTTCATACTCACAGGGACCTTCTAATCTGGTTCAGATGTATAAGACTTAATTGTACTTGAATTTATTCCCGGAAAAGAGAGGCTCAGAAAAAATTTTTTCATGATTATCAAAATCATAACGGTTAAATTTTGGGTTTACATAATGCGCAGGCTTTAATATCATTGGTTCTTAGCAGAGAGAGAAGTAATTTCCGATTCTCAATTAAGAAACCAAGAGAACTGGATATGAACTGGTAAGGTCAAATCAGTCTTACCGAGGAGCTATCATGAATTTCTTTGTTAACCCTGGTCTTGATAGACACAAGATTCTCAGATTGTCTGGCCTGTCACTGCTGGCGGGTCTGGTATTGCTTTTGAGTTACTCCTGCTCATCTCGTTCCGTGGACAGGGAAGTGGGACAGAAAGAACAGTCCCCTTCATTGTCATTTGACCATATTCCAGATTATGAAGAATTGACCCGCCTGTTGTATGACTGGGCTGCCAGCCGGCCGGAAATTATGGATCTTCACAGTATCGGCCAGACTCCCGGAGGACGAAATCTCTGGTGGGTGACGATAACCAACAAGAGGACCGGCGCGGCCGGGGAAAAACCGGCTTTGATGGTGGACGGAAATATGCATGCACTGGAGTGGATAGGAGGGATGGCTGCTCTAAATTTCATCCGTCGTCTGCTTGAAGGATACGGACACGATGCCCTGGTTACTAAACTGGTTGATACCAGGACTGTATATGTGCTTCCCAGAGTCAGTCCCGATGGTGTCGAAATGGCCCTGAAAGAGAAGAAGATAATTCGGTCTGCCCTGAGGGCTGCTTCGGAATCAGCTGGCGAAAATGGCCTATATATGAAGGACATGGATGGAGATGGGCGAATTGTGTTCATGCGCTACAAGGACCGGAATGGGCCTTGGAAGCCCCATCCATCTGAAGAAAGGCTTATGGTGGCCAGGTCACCCCAGGACCTTGACGGAGAATTCTGGAGAGTTCTTCCGGAGGGGCTGATAGAAGGTTTTGATGGAGAAAATATAAAGGTGAAGCCTGCCCTGGAAGGGGTTGATTTTGGGGTCTTTTTCCCCGATGATCGTCTGGTCGACGAAGGAGAACAAAATAAAAATACTGAGCCAGAGCTGGTATCCGAGGTTCTTGATTATGTAAAGGAAATAAAGGCTCGCCCCAACATCTTTGCCCATGTAACATGCCATTCATTTGGCGGGGCTATCCTGATGCCACCGGTGAACGCGGAGGAGAAGATGCCTTCCGCCGACCGGGCAGTTTATGATTTCCTGGCCGGCAAGGGAAGCGATCTCACGGGTTATGAGGCCATAACCTATCTCAGTTTGAGGGGTGGCCAGAACCTGGATAGGCACATCTCAACTGAAATCGGCTGGCTTTATAACGTTCGGGGCATATTCTCGTTTGTGACCGAATTCTGGAATCCTTTGAAAGCTGCCGGGCTCTCTATTAATGGTCCCATGTCGTTATGGCTGGGCGGATTTCATCCCCTTGAAGACGAGTTAAAGCTTTTAGAATGGAATGACCGGGAACTAGGGGGGCAGATGTTTGTTCCCTGGCATCCTTTTGACCACCCTCAATTGGGAAAGGTTGAGATCGGCGGATGGGACCTCGTGAATTATTTCTATAATGTTCCGCCTGAAAAGGTTGAGAAAGAAATAGCTCCGCATGCCGACTGGCTTATTCTCCTGGCCCTATCGTCTCCCCGGCTGGAAATCGGGGCTCTGGAGACCAAGGCTATCGGTCGGGACCTGTGGCAGGTCCGCCTGGTTGTAGAAAATACGGGCTGGTTACCAACCTATGGTTCACAGAAGGCGCTCGATAATAAGAAGGTTGACGAAGTGACCGCCGAGATCGAGTTGAGTGCGGAGTTAAAGCTGGTCGATTGTTCCTTTCAGCAGAAAATTGGTCACCTATCGGGGCGGAGCCAGCAGCGTTCTACCTCTACCTGGTGGAGTTATGAACCCGGCACGGCTGATAGGTCGGTCGTTGTCTGGAATGTTTCCGGACCCGCGGGGGGCAGAATAACCGTAACAGTTCGGCAGAGCCGCGCCGGCACCGTTCGCAAGGAATTGATCCTTAACTAGTTGAGGCCCTGATAATAGGAAAGGGTTGAATCTGGATAAAATCGATCTGCCTTATGAAGCGAAAGCGGGCTTCTATCTTGTTATGCCTGAAGGCGGGAGATGGGCGCTAACGATCTTTGAGGCCTAAACAAGGTTGATCCCGGAAATAGATTGTCTTGAAACCAGCAACCGGGGAATAAGAGGAATCTCGTTGGAGCTATTTACTTTGAATCCCGGTCGAAATGGGGGAGATTGGCGGGCAGCTCGATGGTCAGGTCGAAATACCCGGCAAATTCTCCAGATATAGTCCATGGTGCCTGAACAACGAGATATTTCTGGCCTTCTCTGGTGTAAGTGTAAATATTTGTCTTCTGCTCTTGGATAAGTTCAAGCAACTTGGCTCTGGCCTGCTCCGGATGGCAGCCAAGAACAGACCGGCCCAGAAGGTCCGGGCCGCCGCCCGGGCTCAAGACCCGGGCGGCCTGCTCGGTTAAATCAATGATGGTGTTATTCCTGTCGATAACTACCAGTCTGGCCGGAAATTCTTTGACCCAGGGGTGAGGGTCGCCTGTGGATATCTGGTTGATGGGTTTTCTATCTTTGACTGATTTCATTGTCTTACTTCTCCTTGGCAAGTTCGACGGCTACACTTGAGGTTCATGGCTTCCAGGTTTTCCTTTCCTGGGTTAAGAGTTGAGCCTTTCATTTCCGCCAGTAAACGATTTTTTAGTAGAACAACCTCAGTCCGACCCGATAGGTTCTGGGTGCGGTGACAGTCAGTGGCAGTCCAAAGTTCTCGCCAACAAAGACATTGACCGACGTGGGGGCGGCCTGGTTGAAAACGTTGAAAACGTCCAGCATCAGGGAGATACCCATATTTCTGACCCGCACAGTTTTTTCCACCCTGAGGTCGAGGTTGCTAATGGCGGCCATGCGCCTGGATCCCTGCGGTTCGAGCAGTAAATAAGGCTTGGTGGCCTGGTCAACGATGGTCAGGGTTGTGGTTCTGGTCCAGGTTCTGCCACTGTTGTAACGGTAGAAGGCACTGAAGTTAATATCCCAGGGCAGAAGGTAGGAGAATAGGACTTTCAGGACGTGCGGGGGGCTTATCGTGGAATGGCCATAAAGGTTTATCTGGCGGTTCGGGTCATGATAATTTCCTGTTCCGCCCACGCCATAATAGCCGGTAGCCGTATGGGCGTTAGAATAGCTGCCTTCTTCTTTGCTGTAGGTATAGGAAGCATAGAGCTGCCAGCGATTGGAGAAGCGCTTGCTTATGGTAAACTGGATACCGGTATATTTTCTTGTCGGGTCAACCATGACAACGCCGGGGAAAGCGGCCCCGATATCTGCTCCAACTCTGGGATTGGTGATCAGGTAATGAGGATTCGTCCCTACGTTTGTCTGGTTATATACAGTAAAGACGTTACCGGTGTCGGGGTCGGTATATTGAACCTCTTCGTAGGTGCCGTTGAGTTCAACCGTATCAATGAAGTTTATCCATTTCTTGTGGATAAAGGCGGCCGAGGCCGACAGGTCTTTGCCCAGAACTTGCTCCAGCCCCAGCACCAGCTGGTTCATCGACGGGATCTTGATGTTCGGGTCCACTGAGTAGAGGTTCTGTCCGTAAACTGTAAACCAGTAATCAAGAGTTCCCCATTCGGGGACCAGGTAATAGATCTGATCGCCGCTGGGAGTCAGGTCCCAGTAATTGTAGGAACGGACTCCGTCATTATATTTGCCATAGTGGGCTTTCAGAACAGTCCTCTGGTTCTTGAAGATATCCCAGGTTAAGCCGATTCTGGGTTCCAGACCCATGTGAGGTTTCCAAACGGTCTGGTCAATTCCAGGAACGCTGCCTCTTTCCAGGCCGTAACGAATTCCAGGATTGATAACCAGGGAATCGGTAATCTTCCAGTCGTCTTGCAAAAAGAAAGACCACCTGATATTTGAGAATCCCTTGTGCCCGTGTTCAGTATAGGCCATGTAAGGTTCATGGTTCAGGTCAAAGTAGGCCACTCCGCCGTTAATGGTCATGTCCCAGACTCCGCCGCTCTGTTCGACCTCGGCTCCAACCTTCAGGTCGTGAGACCCAAGAAAGCCATCGGCTCTCTGAGAAAAGGTCGACCTGACGTTGATCTTATGGTCGGGCTGGTCTGACCACCAGTAGGCATTGCCCCAGGATTCTCCTGTCACCAGGTCCCAGTGTCCGGAAATACTCTTGTCTCTGGAGCTCGGGATGGAATTCCAGGATCCCCAGGTGCCGGCAAATTTTAACTCGAATATCGAGTCGGCCGAAACGGTATGCAAGTATGACAGGTTGAAAATGGTTGTACCCCAGAGAACATCCCAGTTACCGTCAGGGTGGATCAGGGCGCTCAGCTGGGATTGCTTGTTGGTGTAGGTGTGGCGCTCAAAGAAAGCTTGGATCCGGTCACGGTTTGATAACTGGAAGCTCAGTTTAACAAAATACTTGGGCATGGTGGTGGGGCTTTCTTTGCCGGAGGAAAGCAGTTTGGTTTCTGATTTCAGGTACTGAAAGCCCGAGAAAAACCAGAGCTTATCTCTTATTATCGGCCCGCCAAGATGAAAGCTGGTGTCGAGCCTATCGGTGATGGGCGTTTCGGGCAGAAGAACCCATTCGGGGTCTCCGGCCTGAATGTTAGAGCTCTGCCAGGACCTTCCCTTGAACAGGAGTTGGGCATCTCCGCTGAGTGAGTTTCCACCGGACTTGGTGACAATATTTATAACCGCACCGGTAAAACCACCGTATTCAGCAGGAGCTCCGAGAGCAATAACCTGGGCCTCCTCAACCACGTTGTAATCGATCGGGGTGGCATATTGGCCTCCACCGAACCAGGCACTGCTCACTTCAGCGCCGTCGATCGTCCAGGAATTTCCGACCTGATCGCCTCCGCCATAGGCGCTGAATTCTGTGACTCCGGGGGCCATGTTGACTATCTCGTGGGTATTCTGGGAATTGGGAACTGCGGTCAGTAGTTCTCTGGAGATGAAGGTCTTGGCCAGAGAAGCGTCAGTTACATCGACCACGGGAGCGGCGGCCACCACGTTAACCTCGGTTTCCAGCTTAGCAGGAGAGAGAGTGATATCGAGAGTGGCCGTGGTTCCAGCGTGAATAACCACCCTCTCAATTTTTGATGGGGCGAAACCTTCCAGGAAGGCTTCCACCACATAGGTGCCAGTGAGCAAGGTGGGAATGCGATAGCGCCCGTCCCGGTCTGTGATCGCGGAATAAGTACCGATCACGCTGGGAGAGCTTACCTTCACTTGTACTCCGGGGAGCGGGTCTCCGGTGTCGGCCAGGACGCGCCCCTGGAGAATCGCTGTTTCTCTCGTCTGAGCCTGCAGAATCAAAGCTGATAGGATAAACAGAGAGAGAAACACAGTCAGCCCGATGCTGTGTCGCTTCATTAAAAATCCTCCTCTAATATGGATTGGTGAGAAGCCCTGCCTTCCCGGTTCTGTTTTTTGAGAGAGGGGGGAGCAGCAGATACTTCTTCATTTGATTACAGCAGATATGTCTTTGCCCAGTTTCAACAAGGCGGACGCATACCGCTTTTCAATTTCTTTTAAGGGACCCTGGTGGATCAAAAAATCAAAGGAGACCGCACCCACCGGATGTCCTGTTTTCAGGTTGATAAAAGGAACAGCAATCGTAATCAGACCTTTTATGTATTCTTCGTTATTGGTGGCATATCCCCGCTTCCTGGTCCTTTCCAGGTCGGCGATAAGTTCTGCTTTATCTGTAATTGAATTTTCGGTTCGCCTGTATAGTCTAATTCTATCCAGCAGTTGTTTCTGTTCCTCCTCGGGGAGAAAAGCCAGGATAGCCTTTCCCAGGCCCGTACAATTGATGGCTGGATTTATGATCAAACCCTGATAGTATGGGGCATCCTTGGCCGGCCGGAAATAAAGCTGTAACAGGTGATCCTCTTCCAGGACACAGGAGTCAACGCTGACATTCAATTGCTGGTTTACCTCATCTATGAAAGGTTTGACCACGTCGAGAAGGCTGTAACTGTTTACCAGGTTCAGGCCCAGCAGGTACGCTTTCTGGCCGAGGGACAGCAACTTGGTCCTGGGGTCCTTGGTCAGGTAGCCAAGTCTTACCAGGGTATTGACAAACCTGTAAGCAGAGCTGGGATTGGTGTCAAGCGCATCAGCAATTTCCTTGAGTGAAAAATTCTTGTGGTCAGGGTTGAAAAGGCTCAGAACACTGAGTCCCTTGGCAAAAGGTGTTGAAAAATAATCCAGACCCTCTTTTTTGCGGTTCATATTGTTTCGGAGGCGATTACTAATATCATAATTTATTCACGAATATAGTAATTAATATGGAAAGGCTTTGTCAAGTGATTTTTTTTGGAGAGTCAAGTCTTGGTTGGTATGGAATAGTATTGAAGTCAAACAAGGCACCCTAAAACATAATCGATTCAGGTTGATCATGTTGTCGATGGCCTCTAAAGCTTTTCCACGCAGCGTCCGTTTATTATCACCAGTCTGGGCCGGCCATTATCTCTTAAAGGGTCGCGGTCAAAAGCAACCAGGTTGGCAATTTTTCCCGGCTCAATTGAGCCCAGACGATCGGCGACACCCAGAATTCTGGCGGCATCGAGGGTCAGAGCTTTCAGGGCAGCTTCATAGGAGAGCCCGTTCTGGATGGCCTCGCGGGCTTGTCGTAAGAGGTCAATTCCGTTCCGTACTCCCCCTGTCTGGAAGGCAAAGGGTATCTTTCTGGAAGCCAGTATGCGGGCCAGACCGGGATCTGCTTTTTCTGTTTCAGTCTTTTGAAACCAGGCTTCTACTGGTGCCAGGATGACCGGGATTCTTGAAGCAGATATCATATCGATCAGGGTACTTGCCTCCACGGCCTGACTCAATATGATCCTCAATTTAAATTCCTCAGCCAGACGGATTGCGGCCAGTATGTCGCTGGCCCGGTTGACCTGCATGATTACAGGCAGATGTCCTTGTACGACTGGAATCAAAGAACTTAATTTAATGTCAGGTTCGGAACCCTGCCCCTGATTATTATAATAATGCTGAGCATCAAGCAGTATTTGCCGTAGGCTGGCCACCGCCCCCATTCTGGTGGCCGGTGCCTGTGGGTTTTTCTCAGGGGTGGCCTTGGCTGACTCACCCAGCTGGACATGCATAGCCACGGGGTTTCTTATCACCATTTTTTCCCGGCTTTCGCCGGCCAAATTTACCAGAGCTGACTGTCCGGGAAGAAGGCCTCCCCCCAGGGGAGCTATCAGAGCGGCAGTGGTGCCGCTTTTTCTAGCCAGAGCTATGTACTTGCTTCCGGGGTCGAGGGCATCAAGTACTCCAAGGTGGGGGCTAAGCGGAGAAAATGTTTCCTGACTGTCTCTATCTTCTGCGATCCCCATATCAGTTCCAGCATTTATGAAACCAGGGAACAACAACCACTCGCTGGCATCCAGCGTTTTAGCCTCTTTTGGAATTTCTTCCGAGATGCCGACTGAAACTATCCTACCTTTATTTATAATGATTATTCCGTTTTCAATTGGTGGCTGCCCGACTCTGATGATCTTCCCGCATTTTATGGCCAGAACCTCGGCTTCCGTCTGTGGAAAGATTTTGGGCACCAATGTGGATAATAATGATAAGGCAAGAGTGATGGAAATTGCCCTTATTTTTCTGTCCATGAAATGCTCCTGGCCATTATAGGTGTTCATTGTTTTTTCTCTTGTAAACGAGTTTGCCGTCGATAAAAACGGCCTCGGGGATTGATTTAACCTTGAACGGGTGGCCTCTTAGAATGAGGATATCGGCATCTTTATTTGGCTCCAGGCTCCCTGTCCGGTGTTCTATCCCGAGGATCTCAGCTGCTCCAATGGTCAGGGCCCTGAGTGCTGCTTCTTCTTGCATACCATGGCGGACAGCGAAGGCGCCCAGTTCCAGAAGGTCCCCACCTCCCCAGCCGACTCCCGGGGCCACCCACCATCCTTCTTGAGCCCTGAAGGCAACCCGTATTCCTGCCCTGGCCAGAATACCCGGTGCGGCCGGGTTAAAGTCCCGATCTTCGATGTTACCGGCACCTCTTATCAGGTCTTCAATAATTACCGGTATATTTCTCTTTTTGAGCTCGTCGGTCAATTTATAGGCCGAAGTGGCTCCATCAAGAATGATCTTGAGACCAAATTCATCAGCAGTTTTGATGGCGGTCAGGATATCATCACTTCTCTCGCAGTGAACAATAACCGGCATCTCTCCTTTCAGGACAGGGATCAGGGCCTCAAGGTTAAGGTCAACGGGTGGCCGTTGTCCGGCAGCTGCCTTTTCTCTGGTATCGAGATAATAACGGGCCCTGGTCAGAGTCTCCCTTAACAGGGCAGCAACGCCCATCCTGGTCATGGGCATCTGGTCCTCGCGTTTGGCCATCGCTCCCAGTCCGAAAACCATCGCCGCCCGGTCCTTAACTGTCATCTTGTCTATGACCTCACCCCAGGTCTTGGCCACGATTCCCTGTCCACCTATCACATTTTTATTGCCCGGAGTGATCATGATGGTTGTAATTCCGGTCTGACGTGAAAAAGCAAAATGCGGTGCCTGTGGTTCCACTGCATGTTTAACCTCAAGCGCCGGAACCACCGGACTGGAAGTTTCATCGATGGAATTTTGCTGACGCCAGTTCGAAAGGATGCCCGAGTACGATCGAGCGCTGATCAAGCCGGGCATGACAACGAATTCTTTGGCGTCAACCACTTTATAGTCATCAGGGATGGGGAGGTCTTTTCCCACGCCTTCAATCTTTCCGTTGCTTATTAAGATGATGCCATTCTCAATGGGTTTTCCGGCCATCGTAAAAATGGTTCCGGCTTTGATGGCATAGGGGCCGGCCGCAATATCTTCCGGGATTTTCAAATCAGAAATAGCTTCGGGAATTGTTTCTTCGGTAGCAACTGGCGGCCCGGTTTCTCTGGTGAATTCAGTTTTTCCATCGATTATTACCCGAACCACAGAAGTTGAAAACTCCAGGGGATGGCCATCGAGGAAAATCAGGTCTGCATCCTTGCCTTCTTCAATACTGCCAATCCTATTTTCCAGACCGACCGCCTCGGCCCCGCTAATGGTAATGGCCTTGATGGTATCTTCCTCTTTCATTCCATAACGGTAACACAGGCGGGCTAAGTGGAGTAGGTTTTGTTGGGCTCCCCCCACTGCATCTGTATGTAGAGAAACCTTCAATCCGGCATTGGCCAGCACCGCCGGGGTGTTCTTGAACTCGAGAATATTGTCGTAGTAGGTCATGAACATTGCCGGCCCAACGTTGTAATGTACGTCGGGGTAATTGACCAGCTCATCAACCACCAGGTGAGCCCAGGAGCAATGGGCCAGGCTCAAACGTAGATTGAATTCCCGGGCCAGCCTGATGCAGTTAATTATCTCGGAGGCAGTGGCGCAGTGAATATGCACTGGAATTTCCCTCTTCAAGGCTTTGACCATAATTTCTTTACCCAGGTCTCTTCTGGGAGGGGAAGAGCTGGCCTTGTTTTTTTCGTATTCTTCCCAGCTCCTCATATAATCCTGGGCCTCGATAAAGGCTTTGCGGGCCAGAAAATAAACAGACATCAGGGTGGCCGGCATCTGCTTTTTTGCGCCGTAAAAATCAAGGGGGTTTCCTTCTATGGCCATCTTGAGGTCGCAGATCTCCTTGAACACCATTTGGTCTGGAGAAGAGGTTTTCAATTTCACGGCCACACTCGTTCCCCCAATTACGTTGGCACTTCCAGGCCTGGAAACAATAGTGGTAACCCCCTCTGCCCTGGCCACGGGTATGGCCGGGTCATAAAAATTGAACGAATCAACAGCCCTGACTTGAGGGGTCACCGGGTTGGTCATCTCGTTGAAATCGGCATTCTCGGGAACCATCGGAAGGCTGTAGACCCCGATGTGGGAGTGAATATCAATCAAGCCCGGCATAACTACATCGGCCTTTAATAACCTGGCCTTTCTCGGTATGGGTACATTCTGACCGACCCTTACTATCTTGCCATCTTTTATTTCTATGGCTGCGTTAGACATGATCCCCCGACTGGCGGTATAAACCTTCCCCGCTCTTATAAAGTAGTGCCGGGAGTCATCCTGAGCCAAGGACGGGTCTGTTAAAATTGCCAAGAACAAGAACATAAGGATAAAAGTGACTATTTTTCTATGCCCGAACATTTGTCCTCCTTTGCAGAAATGGACTCAAGAATCGCTTTTCTTCTTAGTTTCCTCCTGCCACTGGCGCAAGAGCTGCCGGGCCCGTTTGACACTTTGTTCATCTTTATTTTTTGCCGTTTCCAGGTACTTTTGGAGGTAGGAGATCGCTTCTCTGATAGAGCCTCTCCTGTATTGATAGAAGGCCATGGCCAGATAGGTATCGGGGCCCGGGACCTGATTAATGGCTCTGTACAGGCTCTCGCCCGCCTTTTCAAGGTTTCCGGTCTTTTCGTAAATTTGAGCCATTTCCAGGTAGAGAGAAACCTCTGAAGGGTTGGACTCTCTCAGGTCTTCATAGATCTCGAGGGCCTCCCTATGGTTGCCAAGCATAAACAGCGTATAGGCCTGACGCTGTCTTAAGACCCGGTTTTCTGGCTCGACCTTCAGGGCCCTCTTATAATATTCAAGCGCTTCGCCCCAGTTAGCGAGCCCGGCTTTTGCGCTTCCCACCAGGAATAGAGCATCAAAATATTCCGGGTCTGCCTTCAGAATTTCTTCTCCCGCACTGACAGCGTCCGTCCATCTTTCAGCTCTCAGGTAGAAGGTCATCAGCCTGGACAGGATAAGAATCGAACCCGGGAACTTTGACCTGGCAATTTCCAGCAAACCGATGGCCTCGTTCACCTTGTCCATTTTCATGTACAGATAAGCCAGGTTAACAAAGTTGCCAGGAACCAGGGGATTAAGTTCTAGCACCTTTTCATAACATTCGGCTGCCTGTTCCAGTTTTCCCTGTGTTTCGTAAAGGTTTCCCCGGAAGTAGAGAATATAATCTTCAATTTTATTTTTTGGGTCTGGCAGTCCTTCGGCCAGATTGTCTCTGGACCCGGCTCCAAGGTAGCCGAGGGACCTCAATTTTTCCAGTGCCTCTCCGGAAAGGGGGAGGGCGGCTCTTTTTTGCTCGGAAGAAATGACCTTCAAGTAAGAATCAAAACCTTTGAGCATAGAGCGGGCCACACTGGCCTGTGCTGAAAACAGGTTGTGTTCTTCAAATCGGTCAGAGCTCAGATCATAAAGCTCTGGGATGGGAGCCTTGATAAACTTCCACCTTCCTTTTATCAGGCCGGTCAGGGCCGACCAGCCAAAGTTCTCTGCCGGGTAATAAGTTTCAATATAACAATCCAGGTCTTGTTTTTCCTTGCCTTTCATGTACGGGATCAAACTTGTGCCCTGCACCTTAGATGGCTTCGGCAATCCCAGAAAATCAAGAACTGTGGGCAGGATGTCGATGAGCCTTACCCTGGCCTCTATTCTTCCAGATGGGAGATCTTTTTCCGAGAAGAATATTAGGGGGACTTTCATGGTGTTATCGTACAGGAAAAGACCGTGATCTATCTCTCGTCTTTCTCCCAGGGCTTCGCCGTGGTCGCCGGCGATTATGATCAGGGATTGGTTCAGGAGGTTTTTCTCTTTGAGCCTGTTGATGACCTGTCCAATTATAGAATCGACGAAAGCGATTTCTCCATCGTAAGGGTGGCCTGCAAATTCGGTGCTGAAGGGTGGAGGAGGATTATAGGGAAGGTGGGGGTCAAAGAAATGCAGCCAGACGAACAGGGGGCCTGGGGGAGCGCTTTCCAGCCAGCTGTCAAAAGAACTGAATGTCTTATCGGCTGTTCTTTCCGTGCGAAAATTTTTCAGGATTTCCTTGCCCTCGAAGGAATCGTCATAGTGGTCAAAGCCCTGGTCCAGTCCGAACCGGGAATCAACGGTGAAAGAGCTGACAAAGGCTGCGGTCGTATAACCCTGGTTCTTGAGAATTTCGGCCATGGTTTCCAGTTCCTGGGGCAGGCGATAGAATCCATTGTTATG
>JABLWX010000085.1 GCA_013178315.1 Candidatus Aminicenantota bacterium | reverse complement strand
GGGAATGTCAATCAACGGTTTCAGCAGGGGCTGGTCGGCAATTTCCAGGACCCTCTGGGCGATGTCCACGGCCAGGTCGGCGATGCGTTCCAGGTCGGTGGCAATTTTCATCGACATCACGATAAAGCGCAGGTCGGCCGCGGCCGGCTGGTAGAGGGCAATCAGGTTCAGGCACTTTTCCTCTATGGCCAGATCCAGGCTATCGATGCGGTCGTCATCCTTGATTACCGCTTCAGCTTTTTCCCGGCTCAAATCCCGGAGAGCCTTAATGGAATTGCCTATGGCCGCTTCAGCCTCGGCACTCATTTCCAGGATTTTCTTGTCAAGTTCCAGCAACTCCTCGTCAAAATATCTGGTCATTTAAGCCTCCTTTTCCAGCTGCCCTGGTCAGTTTCTTAACCAAAACGGCCGGTTATGTAATCTTCAGTCCGTTTATCCCGGGGACTTGTAAAAATCTGGTTGGTCTCGCCGAATTCCACCAGGTCACCCAGCAGGAAATAACCCGTGTAATCAGACACCCGGGCTGCCTGCTGCATGTTATGGGTGACGATGACTATAGTATATTCTCTCTTAAGTTCGTACATCAAATCTTCAATCCGGGCCGTGGCCACCGGGTCCAGGGCCGAGCAGGGTTCATCCATCAGCACCACTTCGGGCTCGATTGCCAGCAACCGGGCAATGCACAGGCGCTGCTGCTGCTCACCGGTTAGCTTCAGGGCATTATCGTGAAGCCGGTCCTTGAGCTCCTCCCAGAGATTGACCGCCTGAAGGCTGCGGTGGAGCTTTTCCTCAAGAAAATTGGGTTCGGTCCGACCGTGAACCCTTAGCCCGTAGGTGATGTTGTCGGCAATGCTCAGCGGAAAGGGATTCGGCCTCTGGAAAACCATCCCCACCTTTCGCCGCAGTTCCAGCAGGTCGGTCTCCGGGCCGAAAATGTTCTTGCCATCGAACAGGACCTCGCCCTCTGTGCGGCAACCCTCAATCAGGTCGTTCATCCGGTTGAGAGCTCTCAGGAAGGTAGACTTGCCGCAGCCCGACGGCCCGATCAGGGCGGTGATGCGGTTGGCCTGGATATCAAGATTTATATTTTTTAGCGCCTGGAATTTTCCGTAAAAGACGTTTAGATTCCTGACCTCGATAATATTCTTTTTATTGGCACTCATGATGGCCGCTTCCTCATCTCTTTTCCGGTGCGACAACCTGGCCGGGGCCAGCTGCCGGGAATTCCAGGCCTCCGTTTATGGCCGGAAGTTTCTGCGGGCAATTTAACCGCTCCGATCGGATCGACTTCTCAGGCCAGCCCAATTTCCTGACAGGGGTACAACTCCTTTCCGGCCAGGTTTTAATGACTTCTGTCATGACTACTTATCCAATCTCCAATCTTATATCCGATCCACGTTAAAATATGTTAAGCACTCCGTTAAAATTGCATAAAACCGGGATGGACAGAAAATGCCCACCGGTCCGAACAGGTTTCCTTGAGTCATCTTTTCTCATCCGAACTTTCCTTCAAGGTAGGCCTCGGTCCGCTTGTCGGATGGCCTGGTAAAGACCACTCGTGTTTCGTCTATCTCCACCAGCTCCCCCATCAGGAAGAAGGCTGTCCGGTCAGCCACCCTGGCCGCCTGCTTGGTGTTGTTGGTCACCAGGATTATGGTGTAATCCTTCTTAAGTGTCCGTAGCGAGTCTTCAATCTTCATCGTGGAAATGGGGTCCAGGCCTGAGGTCGGCTCATCCAGCATTATATATTGCGGCTTCAGGGCCAGCACCCGGGCAATGCACAGCCGCTGCTGCTGCCCGCCCGACAACTTGAGGGCACTGGTGTGCAGCCGGTCCTTGACCTCTGCCCAGAGCCCGGCCTTTTCCAGCGAATCCTCCACAATCTCGTCCAGCTCCGGGCGGTTATTTTTGCCCAGCAGGCGGACTCCAAAGACTATGTTCTCGTAGATGGTCAGGGGCAGCGGCACCGGGGTGGCAAAGACCATGCCCAGCTTTCTTCTCAGGGCCACCACGTCCACTTCCGGCCCGTAGATGTCCTGGTCATCAACCACGATCTTTCCTTCCACCCGCGAGCCGGGTATCAGGTCGTTCAGCCGGTTGAGACAGGCCAGGAAGGTGGACTTGCCGCTCCTGGCCGGCCCGATGATGCCCAGGATCTCATTGCGATAGACATCCAGGTTGATGTTGTTCAGGCTGCGGTTCTCCCCGTAATAATGGCTGAAATCCCGGACCAGTATGCCTCTCTGTTTCATTGTTTACGATTTCCGCTTTATGTACTTTTCCATCAAGTAATAGGTAACGATGTTGATGACCAGGATGGATATGACCAGCACCGCGGCCGTACCGTAGGCCTTGGGCATGGACACTCCCTCCTTGGCCAGGATGTAAAAATGGACCGACATGGTCCGCGAGGAAGAAAAGAGCGAGGTGGGCATTCTCAGGGCCGAACCGGCGGTAAAGATGACGGCCGCGGTTTCCCCGATGCTCCGCCCGATGCTCAGGATTACCCCGGTCACGATTCCAGGAATGGCCGAGGGCAGGACCACCCGGGTAACCGTCTGCCAGCGGGTGCTGCCTAAAGAAAAGCTGACCAGACGGTAAGCCGGCGGCACGGCCTTGATGGCCTCCTCGCTGGTCCTGATTATGGTCGGCAGGACCATGAAGGCCAGGGTCAAACCGCCGCTCAGGATGGACCAGCCAAACTTCAATTTATTGACAAAAAGGATAAAGCCAAACAGGCCAAAGATGATGGAAGGAATCCCGGCCAGGCACTCGGCTCCAAAGCGGATGATCCTGGTAATCCGGCTCTCCACGGTATATTCAGTCAGGTAAATGGCCGTGCCCACGCCCAGGGGGGTGGCTACCAGCAGGGCGATAAAGGTCAGAAAGATGGTGGCCACGATGGTGGACAGGATCCCGCCTTCCCGGCCCATGTCAGCTGGATTTTTTGTGAGAAATTCCAGGTTGAGCTGGGGCAGGCCGTTTTTCAGGATGACCACCAGGATAAAGACCAGCACCAGGACAGCTATGGAGGTCATCAGATACATGAAGACCTGGACGACCTTCTGTTCCGTTCTCGGCTGTAATTTTAACTGCCCGCCCATCAGACTCACCTTACTTTTTCCTCTGCCTGGTAGAGGTCACGTTGGCAATGGTATTAAGGATCATGATGATGATAAACAGTATGACCCCGGTGGCAAACAGGGCCTCCCGGTGTTCCCCGCTGGCGTAGGCCATCTCCAGGGCGATGTTGGAAGTCAGGGTCCGGACCGGGGCCAGAATTGAACCGGGAATGTCGGCGGCGTTGCCGGCCACCATGATGACGGCCATGGTTTCTCCTATGGCCCGGCCCATGCCCAGGATGATGCCGGCAATTATCCCGGAGCGGGCTGCCGGCAGGACCACCATCCTGACCGTCTGCCACCTGGTGGCCCCCAAGGCAATAGAACCTTCACGGTAAGAATCAGGAACCGCCCTGATGGAGTCGATGGCAATGCTAATAACCGTTGGCAGGATCATTATTCCCAGGATCAGCGAGGCGGCCAGCACCGATAATCCGGGCCCGCCGAAGTTATCCCTGATAAACGGCACCAGGAACATCAGCCCGATAAAACCATAGACAACCGAAGGGATGCCGGCCAGGAGCTCAATGACCGGCTTGAGAATGCGGGTCAGCCGGCGGTGCGAGAATTCGGTCAGGAAGATGGCGCTGGCCAGGCCCAGGGGGACACCGATGATCAACGCCCCGAAGGTAACCATCAGAGAGCCGACAATCATCGGCAGCAGGCCGAAACTCTTTTCCGACGGGTACCAGTCCTGTCCGAGCAGGAAGCTCTTGAACCCGTACCTGAACATGATGGGGGTTCCCTGCTCGAAGATAAACAGGGTGATGATGGCCAGGACAGAAATGGCCGAGAGGGCAATCATCAACAGGCCCAGCCTGACCAGCCGGTCGTTTTTCTCAAGCCTGGTCATCGGCTGCCCTCCGGCCGGGAACCCCGTCTTACGGGGATTAAACCCTCTTTATGAACCAGCTCCTGGATTTCATCGGACAGGATAAAATCTATGAATTCCTTGGCCAGCCCGGACGGCGTTTCCCGCGTCAGAAACAGGAATGGGCGGACCAGCTTGTACTCTTTCTTGAGGATGGCTTCTTCCGTTGGTTTCACCCCGTTGAGAGCCAGGGCCTTGACCGAGTCATTGACCAGGCCCAGCGAGATAAACCCTATGGCGTTGGGGTCGCGGCTGACGATTTCCCTGACCGTGCCATTTGAATCCTGGACTATGGCCTTCTTGGTAATCCGTGATTTTCCCATGACCAGCTCCTGGAAGGCGCCCCGGGTGCCAGAGCCCTCTTCCCTGACCACCACAGTTATGGCCTTTTTCTGGCCGTTTAGAGTTTCCCAGGTGGTAATCTCGCCCAGGAAAATGCTCTTGACCTGTTCGATGGTTATATTTTCGAGCGGATTGCTCGGGTGGACGATTATGGCCAGCCCATCGTGGGCCACTTCTATCTGGTATAGCTCTTTTTCGTCGCCTTTGAGTTCCCTGGAAGACATTCCGATGTGGGCCGCACCGGTCAGGACGGCCTGGATGCCGGCACTCGAACCGCCACCCTGGACATCGACGATTTCACCGGGCCTTTTCTCCATAAAAACTTCTGCCCACTTATCGGCAAAGGGCTGGATGCTGGTTGACCCGGCCACCACCAGGCTGTGGCCGCTGCGACCGGAGCGACAGGACGGGAAAAGAGCCATAAGAACCAGGATCATGATGACCAGCAAGCGAGAATAATGGAAAAGGGAAGAGCTATTTTCCTGGCCAGCGGAAGGGGCCCCTGCACTGCCTGGCTTGAATTCCTCGGTCTCCATGCTCAACAGCCTCTTTTCGCCTTTTTTCTCACTCCCGGAACAGGCATAGTCCCGTGCCTGTTTCTGACAGGTTCTGGGAATCATTATAGATTTTTAATTATACTTAACTTTGAGAAAAAGAAAAGCCGCCGGCTCTTTTGCTCAGGAGGAAAGCTTGTCAATTTCCTGGAGGCGCCGCTCAAAACCCTGGCTTTTTTCCTCGTAATCCTGGTAGACCTGGGTGTATTCTTCGTAGAGAGAGTCCAGGTTCTTCCGGCTGGCATCAAGTTCTCGAGAGAGGCGAACCACCTCCTGGCCGCGGCCATCGACCGAAGCGGCGATTATCTCCTGGGTTAGCTGGTTAACCCGTTGCTCGATGTCTTCAATCTGGCTTTCCAGCCTGATCACCCTCTCTTCCAGGGGTTTAAGAACCCTGGATTTTTCTATTATGATTTCCGACCTTAGCTTTCTCAGCTCGCGCGGCGAGAGCTTGAACTTGAATGATTCATCGGGAGAAGACGGGACGGTTCCGTTCTTGTTCCTGCTTGCTTTTTCTGGTGGCCTGGCTACTGCCTCTGCCGGCTCGCAGGTTACGCCTGTGTTCTTTTCTGAGACCTCAGACTTCTCTTCATTCCAGCCAACCTTTTTCAGGAAGCTTTCGTAATCTCCCTCAAAAACGGTGATCCGATCACCCTGGAACACTATCAGGCGCTCGGCCAGGGCCTTCAAGAACAGCTCGTTGTGGGTAACCATGACCACCGCCCCGTCAAAGTTATCGAGGGCGGCCAGCAGGGCATCGCAGGATTCCAGGTCCAGATGGTTGGTCGGCTCGTCCAGGAGAAGGAGGTTGACCGGGGTGGCCAGGATCTTGCCCAGGAGAACGCGGCTCTTTTCACCACCGGACAGGACCCGGATGGGCTTGAGGGCCTCGTCTCCTTCAAACAGCAGTGTGCCGGCTATGTGGCGTACCCTGGCCGGTTCCAGCTGGGGGTTGGCCGAACCTATTTCCTCAAGCACGGTGTTGGCGCTGTTCATGTCCTCGGCAAAGCTCTGCTCGTAGTAACCGGCCGAAACCGATTTGGGAAAGGTTATCTCTCCCGACTGCGGCCGGAGCAAGCCGGCCATCAGCTTGAGCAGGGTGGTTTTACCGCGGCCGTTGGGTCCAATGACCATCACCCGGTCCCGGGCCCCGATATGAATGCTGAAATCTTTGATAAGTGGCTTATCCGGAGTATAGGCAAAGCTGACATTTTCCAGGCTCAGGGCATACTTGTGGTGGAACTTTTTCTCCAGGAAGGCAAATTCCATGTTCTTGATTTTTTCCAGCTTTTCCCGTTTCTCCATCTTTTCGATGTACTTCAGGCGGGACTGGACCAGGCCGGCCAGCCGGGCCTTGGCCCGGAAGCGGTTGATAAAGACTTCAAGTTCTCTGCGCTTTCTTTCATCATTTATCCGGGTTTTTTCGTAGACTTCCTCTTCTAGGGCTAACTGGTTGTAGTACTTCTCCGTGTCGCCCTCAATCTTGCGAATTTTCCGCCGGTGCAGGCCCAGGATATGGGTGGCCACCCGGTCCATGAAGCTGCGGTCATGGGTGATGAACATCAGCTCGCCCCGCCAGGAGAGCAGGAACTTTTCCAGCCAGCGGATGGAGGTGATGTCCAGGTAGTTGTTGGGCTCGTCCAGCAGAAGCAGGTCGTAATCGGTCAGCAGCAGCCGGGCCAGGCTCAAGCGGACCTGGTATCCCCCTGAGAGCTGGCGCGGATTTTTCTGGAAATCTTCTGACGAAAAGCCCAGGCCGACCAGGACTTTTTCCACCCGCCAGAGCTGGTCTGAGTCGCAGGCCGGAAGCCCGGAGCTGGCTTCTTCCAGGACGGTGGACTTCCGGAAATCGGGTTCCTGTTCCAGGTAGCCGACGCGATAGTTCCTGGGAATGACCACCCGTCCCTCGTCCGGCTCTTCCAGGCCGGCGATGATGCGGAACAGGGTGGACTTGCCGTGGCCGTTCTTGCCGACCAGCCCCACCCTCTCGCCCGGGTTTATCTTGAAGCTGATTTTTTCAAAAAGAACCTGGCGGGCAAAGCTCTTGGATAATTCCTCAACGGAAATCATTCTTTTTCGGTTGCTCCAATCTCTGGCATAGCTAATTTAATTAAATATTTATCTTAATTTTCTGGCTGTAATTCCGAAAGGCCTGGCATTTTTTCAGGCTAACGGCCCGTGCCCGGCCAGAGAATTGCTTTACCTATCTGGCTTATTATCATAGCACGTTTTTCAGGCCATTTTTAGTCATCAACTGGACGCAATTTCCTGATGTTAAAAATAAGATATTGACTTAACGGGCTGCCTTAATAAATAATAGCTAAAAATAAATGGAGTAAGGGCATGGGCGCACATATAGCCATCATAGATGATGACCGGGTAACTTCTTCCATGCTGGAGAAATTACTCAGCGAGAAGGGTTACCGGGTGGTCAAGGCTCACGACGGCGAAAAGGGCCTGAAACTGGTCAGGGAAGAGCGACCGAAGCTGGTCATCTGCGACATGCTTCTGCCCAAAATCCACGGGGCTGACCTCTGCCGGAAAATAAAGGACGACCCGGAACTCAAGGAGACCAGGGTGGTGCTGATAACCGCTGTCTACAAGGGGGCAACTTCCAGAATTGATGTCAAGAGTTACGGGGCCGACAATTACTTCGAAAAACCGATCAACACCAAAGAGTTGCTGAGCTGGGTTGAGAAAAACGTGCCGCCAGAACCAAAACCTGCCCCGCCTGACCAGGGACTGAACAAGAAAAGAATAGACATTGAATCGCTCAACCTGGATGAGGTCGTCAGCCAGCTGAAGAACATGGTGGATAAAGACCTCGACAAGAAAAAATAAAGAAGCTTCCGCGGGCATTTCCTGGAGAAGTTAGAACGAAAGGCAGTCCGCCTTTCTGAGCCTATCCATAAAAGAGCGGCCGGCGGGTTAAGGCTGCCGGCTTTCCAGATACGTCCGATTCTAACCTTGGTGATTTAATAATTCATCATATCCCGCTCGCGTCGATTAAAGTCGGCACCAAATAATCGGGCTATTTCCATTCTCGCAATCCAATCCTTTCCAATTAATTCACAATTAATCCATCTCTTAAGCTGAGCAACTTAGTTTCTGGACAATACAAAAAAGCCTGAGGCCCGGAGACATCCGTCCCCGGGCTTCAGGCTAATTATCTGACCGATAGTTCCGGTTCCACTTCAGAGTCTTAAATTCCTTAACAGGTATTACTTCCGCCTTTCAACCGTCCTTATTTATGCTCCATTTCGCACTGGCCGCTGCATAGTCCCATTTCTTTTATAAGGTGATGGGCGCCGGAGAACTTCTCGGTGATGAACAGGACATAGCGGATATCAACGGAGATGGAACGCTGCCATTCGGGAATGATGTAGTAGTCGCCGATAACGCTTTCATAGGTCATGTCGAAAATGATGCCCAACTGCTCTCCTTTGGCGTTTAGAGTTGGAGAACCGGAATTTCCGCCGGTGACGTTGGTGGTGTTGAGGAAACAGGCCGGAACGTCCTTGAGGACCGGGTCTTCGAATTTGCCAAAATCTCGCTTCTGGTAGAGCTCTTTCAGTCTGGCCGGAACGTGGAACGGGAACTCGCCGGTTTCCTTTTCCATGACTCCCTTAAGGGTGGTGATGGGCTTGTAAACCACGGCATCCTTGGGGCTATAACCGATAACCGGACCGTAGGTGAAGCGGATGGTGCTGTTGGCATCGGGCGCCAGCTTTCCTTCCTTCATTTCCAGGAGTGCAGCTTCATAGAGCATCTTCAGGTCGGCCCTTTCCTGGGCCCAGGCCTTGCTTTCCTCGCGGACCACCTTGAGTTCTTTTTCCAGGTCGGCTGCCAGTTGAATGAAAGGGTCGTTAAGCTTCATCAGGTCTGCCGGCTTCATATCGAGAAGTTCAAGTCGCTTTTTCGGGTCGCCGAGGATTGTATTCTTGTAAAGGTTATCCACATACTCTTCAACGGCCTTATCTGATTTCTGGGCCAGGATTGGACGGAAGGGTCCCGGGATTTTTTCAGCCGGCAGGTCCATCAATTTCTTCAGCTGGTGCTTGAAGAACTCCCTATCGGTATTGAACACATAGCCGCGCTCGGCCAGCTGGATTCTCTGTCTGTTAAAAGGCACGTTTCTTTCCTGGTAGAGAGGATCACGGTCTTTATCGGGCTTCTGTCGCTCTTCAACGAAGCGATAGATCGTATAGGCCTGAGACAGAATCGTCGAGCCGAAATAAGCACTGATGACATTGCCGAGGATCTCGTTTCGAGAGGCAAAGACATCGTAGCGCTTCATGTAATCGGCCATCTGGTCGAGAACCTTTCCGTACTTTTTCTGGCGTTCGGGCGAGGCGTTAATCCAGGCCAGGAGTTCTTTTTCCTGTTCTTTTTTCTTATTGATGAGGTCAACCTTCTTCATCCCCTCCACCTTGCCCTGCATGTTCTTGAGGGTGTTGTAAAGGCCCTTCAGCATCGAGGCATAGCGGATTTCGGTTTCCTTGTCGCCCTTGCTGGCCGATTCTATGAAATTGATGATGTCCTGGAATTCAGCCATTCGCTTGACCATGGCGTTGAAGTCATATTCAATCTCCACGGCCAGGTTGTTCCTGTAGGTGCGGCCCGGATAGCCCATGACGAAGGTAAAATCGCCTTCCTTAACGCCTTCAGTGGAAATTTTCAGCCAGACCTTGGGCTTGTAGGGAACATTTTCCGGGCTGTAGTCCACGCCGATGCCGTCCTTGGAAACATAGGCCCGCAGGAAGGAAAAATCGCAGGTGTGGCGAGGCCACATCCAGTTGTCCACCTCGCCGCCGTAGTTGCCGAGGTCCTGGGGCGGAGCATAAACCAGGCGGACATCCTTAATCCTCTTAAACCGATAGAGATAGTATTGATTGCCGCTGTACATGGCCACCACGCTGGCGCGGAGGTCTGGACCGGCTTTTTCGGCTTCAGCCACGATTTCTTTGACCGCAGCTTCGATGGCATCGTACTTCTGGCGCGGTGTCATCTTGGGCTTGACCTTGGAGAGGACGCGAGCCGTGACCTCTTCATAGCCGAGCAGGATGTCCGCAGTATAACCCTGGGCCGGGATCTCCTGCTCGCGGGTCAGGGCCAGGAAGCCGTCGGTGATGTAGTCGTGTTCCTTGCTCGAAGCCCGCTGGATAGCTCCGAAAGCCACGTGGTGGTTGGTCAGTATAAGCCCCTCGGAGCTGACGAACTCGCCGGTGCCGCCACCCAGGTTGACCACTGCACTCATCAGGCCGGTGCCGTCCTTCTTGTACAGTTCATCCGGGTTCATCTTCAGGCCGAGCTGCTGCAGGTTGAGCATCCGCATCTGGTGCGGCATCCACATCCCCTCATCCGCCCTGACCACAAACGGGGTCAGTATTAAGCTGATTAGCAGAAACCTAATAAATAATTTTGACCTAAATGTCATGAAAACCTCCTTGGTTACTTAGAATTGAAATATAATATTAAAATCTAAAATACCTTATACACTCTGTAACTGCTTATCCAGCTATTAGATGATATTCCATCACCAATACCGATTCAACATAGAATTATAATTAAAATATGTCTACATATATGCAACAATCTATAAATGATAAATAGTTTCATATAAAGAGAATTATTATGTCCAAATATGATTTTTTATCATAATTGGAAAAACCTAAATGGAAGAAATTCAGAAACTGAGGAGGCTACGATGGTACAAGTTAAGACAAGAAAATATAATTTTGGGTTCCTTAAGATTAAAAATGTTACCTTTATAGGTATTTCAGGTTGGATTCCTCACCTCCTGGTTCTATTGTTGGTCATGATGACCATGATTGCAATCTCCCTAGCAACGGATCTGCGAGTTGAGATATGCCAGGATATCAATAAGAATGACATCCTGTTCCCACAAACAGAGGTGGCCAAGAAGGCGGAGGAGTTCTGGCGGGTGTTCGAAAAGGCGGACATAACTGGGCTTGAAGCCTTTTTCAGGGAAAATGTTCCTGCGGATAAACTCCGGCAAGTTCCCGCAAGAGACAGGGCCCAGAGGCTGGCTGGCCTCAGGCAGCAATTGGGCAAGGAATTAAGGCTATTAAAGATAATTTCCCCGTCGCCTGAGGAAACCAGCCTGATAATCGCCAACCTGAGCAACGAAATGTTCCGACTCAGCCTTGTCTTCGAAAAACAGGCAAACATGCTATGGCTCAAGGGTCTCACCGTGGATGAAGCCGGTCCCGAAGACCTGGCCTCTCCCCTGCCCACCATGAACCTCCAGCAGGCGCTTCAGGGCCTTGAGCAGGAAATAGAAAAGGCAGTGAAGGAAGACAGATTCTCGGGAGTGGTGCTGGTGGCGAAAGACTTCAACCCGGTATTTTTTAAGTCATATGGCCTGGCCAGCAAAGAATTTTCCGTCCCCAACCGTCCCAACACCAGGTTTAATCTCGGGTCCATCAACAAGATCTTCACCAAAATTGCCATTGCTCAACTGGCCCAGCGGGGACGGCTCAGCCTGAATGATAAACTGGGAAAATTCCTGCCTGATTATCCGAATGCCGAAGCCAGGGAAAAAGTAACTGTCCGCAACCTGGTTAACATGACTTCCGGCATTGGAGATTTCTTTGGTCCTGAATTCGAGAAGACTCCGAAGGATTTAATCCGCCACAACCACGATTATCTCAAACTTTTCGCGGCCAAGCCCCTGGCCTTTGAGCCAGGAACAAAGCAGATGTATTCCAACGGCGGGTACGTGGTGCTCGGAGAAATAATCAGCGTGGCCGCGGGAATGGATTATTACAACTACGTCAGGAAAAATATATTCGACGCAGCCGGGATGAAGGAATCCGACTGGTTTGAAGCTGATGCTATTGTTCCGAATTTGGCTGATGGCTATACCAGGCAGGTTGAAGGGCCGGAAGATTCAACAACCCAGCAAAAAGACAAATCCAGCTCACAGCAACAACCTGAAAAGCAATCGGCCAGGCAAGACTGGCGCAAAAATATTTATACCAGGCCGGCCCGGGGCAGCGCAGCCGGCGGCGGCTATGCCACGGCCGAAGACCTGCTGCGTTTTGTTCGGGCACTCTATGAAGGTCGATTGCTCAACGAAGCCTGGACCAACTGGGTTTTCACAGGTCAGGAGCTCGGCCAATCAAACCAGGCGAGAGTTGACCGCGGCCGCTGGAGCCTGGGAATCGCCGGTGGCGCCCCCGGGATCAACGCTGCCCTGGAGTGCGAAGCCCAGACCGGGTTTACCATCATAGTTCTCGGGAATTATGACCCGCCCGCGGCCACACAAGTGGCCCGGATGATAAGAAGGTACCTTGGTGCGGTAAAAAAATAGAAAATAATAATCGATTCAAAAGAAAACACGGGTGAACAACAGGCACCGTTGCCTGACATATTGATAAGGGGTTTTATAGAGGATTTCTTTATCACTTACATTATTTGCATCCTGATAACCGTTACATACTTGTAACCCAATTAACCGAATGGCTATTTGGGTTCACCGGAAACTGTGGCCTTAAGGAAGATTCAATAAAGGAAGTTATTGCTTAGCGGATTACGAGCTCAGGTTGAAGAGCCTGGCCTAAAATAAAAAATAGGACCTAAATTAAATAAGCTCTGAAGTTCAGGTCTCAATCAGAATCCCTACCAAACCATCAGAAAAATAAGTAAATATGGATTGTAACCCCCGTTTTATATAAAATAAGCTGCTGACCAAGGGAGAAAGAAATGGCCCGAAAGCAAAAAGTCCTGGTTCTTTTTTGCGGCGGAACTATCGTCATGGAAGAACGACCGGATGGCTCACTGGCTGTTCCCGACAGCAAAGACTCGGCCATAAAGATTCTCAGGGACGTAGAACCCCGGCTGTCCACCATCGCCGAGTATGATATCGAATTCATCGCCAACATAGACTCGACCAACATCACCCCGGCGGACTGGGACCGCATTCTGCATTGCCTTAAAAAACACTATAAGAATTACGACGGCTTTGTCATCACCCATGGTACCGACACCATGGCCTACACCGCAGCAGCGCTGAGCATCGCCATCAAAGGGCTCGGCAAGCCCGTTGTCCTGACCGGCAGCCAGATACCGGGCGGACGAATAGAAAGCGACGCCAAGCGAAACTTAATCAACGCATTCAAGCTGGCCACCATGGACCTTGCCGGAGTGTTCATAGTTTTTGATGAACGCATCATCCTGGGCAGCCGGGCCACCAAGGCCTCGGAGTCCAGGCTGGACGCTTTCCAGACGGTCAACGGCGAAGATGCCGGAGAGATCAACATTGAGATTAAGATTAAAAGCTGGGTGCGCAAGCGAAACACCAGGCCTCATCAAATCCAGGTCAGGCCAGGGTTTGAGCCCGATATTTTTGTCTACACCCTGACCCCGGGCTGCGACCCGGGCAACCTGGAATTTCTGCT
>JABLWX010000084.1 GCA_013178315.1 Candidatus Aminicenantota bacterium | reverse complement strand
CAGGGCTTCCTGAACGCTGATCGGCTTGTCGGAAAAATAGGGAAGACGCAGGAGACGCGGGGCTGGCTCAACCATCTCCAGCCCGGCCAGGGACTCTTCCCGGCCAGCCGGCCGACGCCTTCTCTGGATCATTTTTCTTCGTTCCTTGACTATTTTTTTCTCCAGGCTGTCGAAGGCCTGGTTCAGTGAATTGAAGACATCGTTGGTCTCCTCGGAGATGACAAAATCTTCGCCTCGCCGCTTGACCTGCAGGTCCACTTTTTTCAGGCTGCGTTGTTCACTCAGAATGATATCGATCTGAAGAATATCCCTTAAGATCTTCTCCATCCTGTCCAGCCTCTTCTGGCAGTAGTCTTTAATTTCGTCCGTCAGCTCGGTGCGCCGGGCCGTAAAATTGACAATCATGTTACCTCCTCCATCATAAATTTCTTTTTCCTTATATGAGAAGGCGGGATATCAAGCTGACCCCGGTACTTGGCCACGGTCCTCCGGGCAATCTGGATATTTTCTCTTGATAATATATCAACAATTTCATCGTCGCTCAAGGGGCTGTTGCGGTCTTCGTTCTCGATGAGCTTCCTGATCCTCTCCTTGATGCGGAGGGAGGACACTTCCTCCCCGTAGGTCCCGCTGAGCGATTTGTGGAAGAAAAACTTCAGGGGGTACAGACCCAGGGGGGTCATCATGTACTTGTTGGCCACCACCCGTCCGATGGTTGACTCGTGCAGCCCGAGTTCCCGGGCCACCTCCAGCAGGGTCATCGGCTTGATGTGGTCCAGGCCCTGCTCCAGGAAATCTTTCTGGCGGTCGACTATGTACCTGGCCACCCGGTAAATAGTCCGGTTTCTCTGGTCCAGGCTGCGGATGAACCACAGGGCCCTTTTCATCTTATCCTTGAGAAACCTGGTGGTCTCGCGATCATCCTTGAGGCCAGCCTCGATGAGATGCCGGTAATAATGGTTGAGCCGAAGCCGGGGCAGACCCTCCTCGTTCAAATAAACCTTCCACTCCCCGTCTTCCTTGACCACGAAGATATCGGGCACCACGTAGAGGTCACGGTCCTCGCTGTACTTATGCCCGGGGGCAGGGTCCAGGTTCTTGATCAGGTCGAGGTGAAGTTTCAACTCGGGCAGGCTCAGGTTGAGCAACCGGGCCAGTTCCTGGTGGTCGGCTTTCTGAAGGTAAGGAAGGTAGTCGCTGATAATCTTCCGGGCCACTTCGTCCTGCAGGTTGAGGGAATCCATCTGGGCCAGCAGGGCTTCGCTCAGGACCAGGCTGCCACAGCCCGGCGGGTCAAACATCTTGATTTTCTCCCGGACCGCTTCCACCTTTTCCAGCGGCTTCTGCAGGCGGGCGGCAATCTCTTCCGGGCTTATGGTCAGGTAGCCATCATCATTGAGGTTGCCGATGATAAACTCGGCTATCTCCAGCTCGTCCGCTTCAAAAAAAGTCAGGCCGGCCTGCCAGCTCAGGTGGTCCCACAGGGAGGGCCTCCGCGAAACCAGGTTTTCGAACGGCACCCGGTCCTGTTCTCCCGGCCCGGAGTAGGGAATCTCTTCATCAAAATAATCCTGGAAACCGGCGGCAAAGATGATCTCATCAAATTCATCCGGGGCACCGCCGGCCGGCTCCAGCTCCTCGTCTTTTACTTCCTCGCCAGTCTGACTGGGGGCGGCTGCTTCCTGCGGGACCTCTTCTTCGGTTTCCAGCAAAGGGTTTTCTTCCAGCTCCTGGTTGATAACCTCCTGCAGTTCCAGGTTGGTCAGCTGGAGCAGACGAATAGCCTGCTGCAGGGCGGGTGCCATCACCAGCTTCTGCACCTGTTTCTGGTCGAGTTTCTGCTTCATCATGGCCGCTTAACTTATAGACGGAAGTCGGGGCCGAGGTATATCTCTCGCACCTCTTTTTTCTCCAGGACCTCGTCCGGCCTTCCTTCTGCAATAATTTTACCATCATTCATAATGTAAATTCTATCCAGGACACCCAGAGCCTCCCGGAGCCGGTGGTCGGTCAGCAGGACCCCTATTCCCCTTTCTTTTAGTTTACGGATAATTCCCTGAAGGTCAGCCACGGCCATGGGGTCGAGTTCGCTGAACGGTTCATCCAGCAGCAAAAAGACCGGCCGCCGGGCCATGGCCCTGGCTATTTCCAGCTTCCGGCGCTCACCACCCGACAGGCGGTCGGCCCGGCTCCGGGCCAGGGAGGCCAGCCCGAAATCCTCAAGCAGGATGGTGGTTGTTTCCTTAACGTTCTCAGGGGTGGTTCCCGGGCAGCTCTGAAGCACCAGCTGCAGGTTTTCCTCGACGCTGAGCCCGCGAAAAACCGACGGTTCCTGGGGAAGGAAACCCAGGCCTTTCCTGGCCCGCAGATAGGCCGGAAGAAAGGTCAGCTCTTCCCCGTCCAGCCAGACCTGGCCGCCACCTGCTTCGACCAGACCGATGATTATGGAAAAGGTGGTGGTTTTGCCGGCCCCGTTGGGGCCCAGAAGCCCGACTGCTTCCCCGGTGCTTACTTCAAGGCTCAGGTTATCAACAACCCGGCGCTGACCATACCTTTTGTTCAGACTGACGGCTTTCAGGAATCTCATTTGCCCCTGACAAGGATGGTCAACGACCTCTCTCTCTTCCGGTTCTCAAGGCGGATTCTATCATCCGCCAGAAACAAAGTCAATTTATCGGCTTCCAGCCTTTCCCCGCTGGCGGTTATTAGTTTCGGCGTCCCGGCCAGGGTAAGCGTTTCGCTTACAAGATCAACCTCGGCCCGACTCCCCATGGCTCTATAGCCCTTCCAGGAGAGATTGACCCGGCCCCGGGCCTCAAGCCGGGACAGCCGGCCGGGATTTTCTGCGGAAAATACCAGCCCAAGTTCGTCGGAGGCAAGGCGTAAATTGCCAAGCTTGAGCTCTACCCTTCCACTCAGAACCGCCCGGTTCTCCTCGGGCTGAAGTCCGGCCTGCTCGGCTCGCAATTCCAGCCTATCCCGGCGACCGTCCTCCCTTTCCACCAGCCAGCTGGATTCGGTGAGCTTTTCCAGGATAACCCCACCGGTTCTACCTTCCAGGACAGCCTTTTCTGCCCGGCAGAATTCTCCGGTCTGCCAGATTCTGACCTGGCCGTTCAGGTCAAAAAAACCCGGCCGGCCGGCCAGCTGCTCGCCGGAAAGATAAATGGCTGTTCCTGCCTTAAAAAACAATGCCGGGGATTCAAAAAACTCGGGCCTGATTTCCAGGTTGAAGCCCGAGGCCAAAAAGTTCCTGTCCTTAAGCCTGAATTCAAGGCTGGCCGAATCCAGGATGAAAAGCCGATTCCGGGCTTCAGCCCGGCCACCAAGCTGGAGCAGCCCCGAGGCCAGATCATAATCTGCTTTCTGGCCGGCCAGCCAGAATTCATCGCCTTCAGCCTCCTTCAGGCTGGACCTGAAGCGGCCGGCTTTCAGGCGCCGGGCCAGATGTCCATTCTCAACATAAAGCTCAAGCCCTTCTCCCCGGCCGGTCAGAATCCATTCCCGGCCAGAACTTTCAACCTCGAAAGCCCCCGGGGTCCTTATGACCGACCCATCTCGTCCGGCCTGAAGAAACATCTGTTCGGAGGATAAATTAACTTCCTGAAATTCAGATTCCCCTTCCTGAAATCTACACCGGGCCCGGGCCCCGCCTTCCAGGCTGACCGAATCAAGGGCAGCGCCGGTCTCCTTCAACCGGAACCGGGCCTTGCCGGCAGCCAGGTTTATCGGGCCGAAAGCCAGCTTCAAATCGGTCCCCTGAAAGCTCAAGCCGTCGGATTCAATGATAAGCCTGGTGCTCGAGAAAGAAAGAGGCTCCTCCTTCTGTTTGATTTCCCCAGAAATACCTTCTTCTAATTCAAGGCGTCCATTTCCTGCCTGGTATACCAGCCGTCCGGCGCTCAGGCTGAGGTTTCTCCTATCCAGCCTGGCCTGCCCGGCCCTGGCCACCTTATTCTGGAGGTCATATTCAAATTCCCTGGCCGTAAGCCGCAGGTCTTGAGTGACCAGGCTGACCTCCCCCCCGGCCCTGGCCAGCTTCTTCTCCGGGTCGAGCACCAGCCTTGGGGCCAGGATCCTGACTCCCCCGGCCGGCTCTTCATCGGTGATTTCAACGTTCCCTTCCAGGTGCTGCCTTCCGCTACCATCAACGGAGAACTGGTCGGCCTTCAGCCCGAGACGCATTTTTTCGCCGGCAAACTCCAGGGCCTGGAATTTTTCATGGTAGGCCTGGACTGAGGATAGCCTGGAGTTGACGGCTTCAGGCTGGCGATTCCTGCTCTTCAGGTTATAAAAAATAGAGCCGGCGATGAAAATAACAAGGAGCAAGAGCAGCAGGAGAGCGGTTAGCCCCAGGACCGAGGGCAGTCCTCTATGTTTAATTCTTACTGGCATCAGGCCCGATGGGCCCTGAGGTCTTCCAGGGCCAGGGTCATCTGTCGTTTTCCGCGGTAATCGGAAAACTGCAGGGAGTAAGCCAGGTCCAGGCAGCTTCCCCGGCGAAGGTGCGGCCAGAACCTGGCCTTTTCCCAGGCCATAACCTCAAACACCCGGCCTGACTGCCTGGCCCAGAACTTCAGGTGCCTGTTCTGAACCACCGCGGGTTCGCTCAGGACATCGGCCTCTTCGGCCACGAAGACCGGTCGCGGGTTGCCCACGCCAAAGGGCAGGAGCCTGGAATAAAATTCCAGGAAAGACGGGTTGATGGAAGAAAAATTCAGCCGGCAGTCTATCTGCAGTTTTCTTTCCAGGAGTTCATCTATGATCCTGGCCCGGGCCAGGCTGTTTATCCTGTCCTTGAAATCTGGCAACCGGTCATAACTCAAGGTGCAACCCACGGCCTGCTTGTGGCCGCCAAAATTCTGGCACAGGTCAGCGCAGTCGTTGACCAGGTCGATCAGGGACAGCTCCGGAATACTCCGGCCGGAACCATAGGCCTGGCCGTTTTCGTAGGCAAACAGAATAACCGGGCGGTAGAAAATTTCTTTCACCCGCGAAGCCACTATGCCGATCACCCCGCGGTGCCAGTTTTCGCTGCCCAGTACCAGCAGCCGGTACTTCTGGTGAAGCTGGCGGGCCTCAATCTTTTCCACCGCTTCCTTCAGGATTTTCTCCTCAATCCTCTGACGGGCCGAGTTGAGTTCATTCAACCTCTTGACCAGGGAGTTACATTCCTCGGGCGATTCGGAGAAAAAAAGCTGCAGGGCTATTTCGGTCATGCCCAGCCGGCCGGCGGCATTTATCCGCGGCCCCAGCCGGAAACCGAGGTCCACCTCGTTGAGTTTCCGGTTGTTCAGTCCCGAACCATCGAGCAGGCTTCTCAGCCCGGGCGTCCTGGCTTCTTTCAATTTTTTCAGGCCCTCCCGGACCAGGATGCGGTTCTCGCCCTTGAGTTCGGCCACGTCGGCCACGGTGCCGATGCTGACCAGCTTCAGGAAATGGTTCAGGTCCTGGTTGATCCCGAGACGCAAGAAGATGGCCTGGATCAGCTTGAAGACCACACCCACCCCGGCCAGGTTCCGGTCAGGATAGCCCGAGCTTTCCAGGACCGGGTTCAGGATGGCCAACGCCTCGGGCAGCGCCTCGCCCGGATGATGATGGTCGGTTATGATTACGTCCAGCCCGTGCCTTCTGGCCTCGCGAACAAAATCAACCGCCTTTATACCGCAGTCGACGCTGATGAGCAGGTGGGTCTTCATCTGGAGGATATTTTCCAGGTGGTGGAGCTTCAGACCGTAGCCGTCTTTCATCCTTTCGGGAATGAAATATTCAACCTTACCACCCAGCAGGTTTAGGGCCTTGACCATCATGACCACCGACAGGATGCCGTCGACGTCATAATCACCGAAAATAACTATCTTTTCTTTTTTTTCGATGGCCAGGCGAATCCGGTCCACGGCTTCTTTCATCCCTTTCATCAGGAACGGGTCGTGCAGTTCGCTCAGGCCCCCGTACAGGAAAAAGGCTCCCTCCGAGGCCGAGCGCAGGCCGCGGTTGACCAGGATGGTGGCGATTTCATGGGGGAGGTTGAGTTCCTGGGCCAGGATCCAGGCCTCGGGGTCAGGCGGGACAATCTGCCATCGGTAACGGGCCTCCATGTTTTTCAATTTAACATAAGATAATCACTTCCACAACCACCGAGCTGGCGGGTGGCAGCCGTTTGACATGGCCGGCAGCCAAAAATATAATTCAAAAGCCGTGTTCGACAAATTAAAGCAGAAGCTCAGCAAGACCAGGGAAATCTTCAGCCGGATGGAACAGCTCTTCCAGAGCAGCCGACCCCGGGAAGAACTGCTGGAAGAGCTGTATGAACTCCTGATCCTGGCCGACGTCGGGGTCAGCACCACCGACCGGATAATCTGCGGCCTTCGCGACCGGGCCAAAAAGACGGGGTCAGCCGACCTCAAGGCCCTGCTCAAGCAGGAACTGGTGACCCTGCTTTCCAGCCAGCCAGCGGGGGTTAATGAGACCTGGCCGGCAGTCTGGATGCTGGTCGGGGTTAACGGCGGTGGTAAAACCACCTCGGCCGCCAAGCTGGCCCACCGCTACCAGAGCCGGGGAAAAAAGGTGATGCTGGCAGCGGCCGATACCTTCCGGGCAGCCGCCCAGGAACAGCTTCAGCTCTGGGGTAAAAAACTTAACCTGCCGGTGGTCCAGGGACAGAGCGGAGCCGACCCGGCCTCCGTCGTTTATGACGCCATTCAATCTTTCAAGGCCAGGAACTATGACCTGCTGCTGGTGGACACGGCCGGGCGCCTTCACACCTATGCCAACCTGATGGCCGAGCTGGAAAAGATCAAGAGGATAATCAGCCGCGAGATAGCCGGAGCTCCCCAGGAGATCCTGCTGGTGCTGGATTCCACCATCGGCCAGAATGCCATCGTTCAGGCCCGCGAGTTCAATCGGTTCTCCGGAATAACCGGAATCTTTCTGACCAAGCTCGACGGAACGGCCCGGGGAGGCAGTGTCCTGGCCGTAACCGACGAGCTGCACCTTCCGGTAAAATTCATGGGCATCGGGGAAAGCGAGAAAGACCTGCTGGAATTTTCTCCGGAATCTTTTGTCGAGGCCTTGCTATCATGAGCAGCCCGGGCAGAGACCTGGAATTCATGGAAATGGCCTATTCCCTGGCCGAAAAGGCCAGGGGCCGGACCAGCCCCAACCCGTGTGTCGGGGCGGTTGTGGTAAAAGCCGGAAAGGTAATAGGCTGGGGTTATCACCAGGAGGCCGGAAAGCCCCACGCGGAAATAATAGCCCTGGAGAGGGCCGGGCTGCGGGCCAGGGGGGCCACCCTTTACCTGACGCTCGAACCCTGCGTGCACTGGGGCCGCACCCCGCCCTGCGTTGACCGCCTTCTCCAGAGCGGGTTGAAGCGGGTGGTGGTTTCAGCTTACGACCCCAACCCTCTGGTCAACAGGAAGGGCGTGGCCCGGTTACGGCAGGCCGGGATTGAAGTCGAAACCGGGTTGCTGGACCACTTGAACCTGAAGCTGAATGAATCCTATATAAAATACATAAGCCAGCGGGTTCCCTTTGTCACACTTAAAGCCGCCCTCAGCCTGGACGGGAAAATGGCCGCGGCTTCCGGCGATTCCCGGTGGATTTCCAGCCCGGAATCCAGGTACTTTGTCCAGAACCTGCGGGCTGAACACGATGCCATCCTGGTGGGCATCAACACCATCCTCAGGGACGACCCGGAACTGACCTTGCGGCTGGAAGAAACATCCGGAAAAAAATGGCACCGGCTGATTCTAGATACCTTTCTGCGATTTCCGCCCGAAGCCAGGCTACTAAGAAATATAAGGGCCGGGCTGGTGATTATTTTCACCGGGACGGGAGTTCCCGAGGACAGGGCCTCCAGCCTCAGGCAAAAAGGAGCGGAAATAATCCGGGTGCCGGCCTCAGGCGGGCAGGTAGACCTGAAAGCGGTTCTGGAAGAACTCGGGCGCCGGGAAATTTCTTCGGTCCTGGTAGAAGGCGGAGCCGGCGTCCTGACTTCATTCATCCAGCAGAAGCTGGCCGACAAGGTCTATTTCTTTCTCTCGCCGCGCTTTATCGGGGGAGAAAAATCGCCGACCCCCTTCGAGGGCCGGGGAGCAGAAACGGTGGCCGATGCCCTTGAGTTGAAAAAAGTGCGGCATTTTGCCATAAGAAACGATATAATCGTTGAAGGATATGTCTGATGTTTACCGGGCTGATTTCTTACCGGGGCCGCTTCCGGGAATTCCGCCGAAGCCGGGCTGAGCTGGTAATCGAAGTACCGGCCGAGCTCAACCGCCGCCTGGAAAAAGGCCAGAGTCTGGCCGTGGACGGGGTCTGCCTGACCGTGGCCGCCAGGGAAAGCGATTCGCTGGTCTTCAACCTGTCCAGGGAAACCCTGGAAAAGACCACCCTGGGCCAGATGCGTCCCGGGCAGGAAGTGAACCTGGAGCCGCCGGTAACCCCGGAAACCCTCCTGGGTGGCCACCTGGTCACAGGCCACATAGACGGCCTGGGCCAGGTGCTGGAAGTCAAACCGCGCCGCCCGGGGAAACGCCTGAAGATCCGGATTGGACAGGAGCTCAGGAAATTCCTGGTGGCCAAGGGCTCGGTGGTCGTCAACGGGGTCAGCCTGACCGTGGCCGCCCTGGGAGCCGGTTATTTTGAGGTGGAACTGATACCGGCCACCCTCCAGGAAACCAACCTCGACCGCCTGCGCCCCGGGGACCGGGTCAACCTCGAATGTGACATTATCGGCAAATACGTGTATAATTTTATGTCCGGAAACAAATACTGACCCTTAAGATCCGCAGAAAAATGGAAAGCCAACCCAAGACTATAAGTGTCGAAGAAGCCCTGGAGGCGGTCCGCGCCGGGCGTCTCATCATCATCGTCGACGACGAAGACCGCGAGAACGAGGGTGACCTGATGGTAGCGGCCGAAAAGGTTACCCCCGAAATAATTAATTTCATGGCCAAGTTCGGGCGGGGCCTGATCTGCCTGTCCCTCACCCGCCAGCGGGTGGAAGAGCTCCAGCTTCCACCGATGGTCCAGGAAAACACGGCCAGGTTTGGAACTGCCTTTACCGTTTCCATCGACGCCCGGGAGGGCGTCACCACCGGCATCTCAGCCTACGACCGGGCCCGGACCATCCTGACGGCCATCAACCCGGCTACCAGGCCGGAAGACCTGGCCCGGCCGGGACATATCTTTCCGCTGGAAGCCAGGGAAGGCGGCGTGCTGGCCAGGGCCGGGCAGACTGAAGCCTCGGTCGACCTGGCCAGGCTGGCCGGGCTTTACCCGGCCGGGGTCATCTGCGAAGTAATGAAGGAAGACGGGACGATGGCCCGGATGCCCGACCTGGAGGCCTTCAGCCACGAACACGGCATTCCCATCCTGACCATTGCCGACCTGATTTCATACCGGATGCGTACCGAGACCCTGGTCCGGAAGATTTCCGAGGCCGACCTGCCCACCAGGTATGGCCATTTCCGGATAGCGGTCTTCGAAGACATAATTCACGGCGAACATCACGTGGCTCTGATCAAGGGCACCATCTCGCCCGACCGGCCGACCCTGGTCCGGGCTCATTCCCAGTGCCTGACCGGTGATGCCTTTGCCTCGCTGCGCTGCGACTGCGGAGAACAGCTGCACACGGCCATGCAGATGATAGAACAGGAAGGAGCCGGGGTCATTCTCTACATGCTCAACCACGAGGGCCGCGGCATCGGCCTGGCCAACAAGATCAAAGCCTACGGACTGCAGGACGAGGGCTGCGACACGGTGGAAGCCAACTGCCGTTTAGGCTTCAAGCCCGACCAGCGGGATTACGGAATCGGGGCCCAGATCCTGGCTGCCCTGGGTATCCGGAAGATTCGCCTGATAACCAACAACCCCAGGAAATTCCGCGGGCTGAGCGGCTACGGCCTGGAAATCGTGGAAAGGGTGCCCATCCAGATTCCGCCCACGGAAGAAAACCTGGAATACCTCAGGGCCAAGAAAGAAAAGATGGGCCACCTGCTGGACATAATTTAAAAACTGCTGCCTGACCACCACCCCGCCCGTTTCATCTCCTCCCCCAACCAGGAGCCTTTTCTCCAGCCCTTGGCCTCGTATCGCTCAGCCTTTGGCCTCCTATCGATGAGTCCTGACTTAGTTCACCTCCCGGCCAGAATTCACGGAGGACTGCCCTGGAGCCGGCTAACCACCGACCCTAAAGGTAACCTCAGCGGCAAAAAGGACCGGCAGGCAATCGACGGGAAAAAGATACGCCCTTGGGAAGCCGGGTCGCGGGAAAGTATTCGGGCAATTTCAGGCCAAACCTGGCCGGTCACCAAGAGGATTTGGGTAAATTCAATCTTGACTTCTCCGGTCTCCGCAGAAAATTAAACATCCGCGGCTGAATCCTGGCAACCGAAAATATATGAATGGTTATTCATATGTCAGGGCACCGGGCAATCCAAATATTATTTTAACCGGGGTCCTGTTCACACCTTCCTTGACCGGCTGATATCTCTATCTTGGCCGGTGGTTTCATTCTTGGTGACTCGAGGCGGTTCACTCGCCTACCATCTTGCCACCCGAATCCAGCTTCTTCAGGCCGAAAGTTTCCCGGGTTGTGGTTTCAACTTTGATTCCAACTTAGTTGAGCTGTTTTCGGCACCCACGGATTACTCCGCCGGTTGGGCCACTTCTTGGCTAGCCGTTCCTTTCCCTCAAAGCTGCTTCAGGCGCGAGTCCAGGATGAAGGTCACCGGCCCGTCGTTGATCAGGTGAACTTCCATCATGGCCTGGAAGACCCCGGTCTGGACCTCAAGGCCCTGCTCCCTCAACTTCCCGACGAAATAGTCAAAAAGTTCCGCGGCCCGCCCCGGGGTCTCGGCGTTGTCGAAGCTCGGACGACGCCCCTTTCTGATGGAACTGGCCAGTGTAAACTGGGAAACGGCCAGGACGCTGCCCCCGACCTCCTTTACCGACAGGTTCATTTTGTCGTTTTCATCGGGGAAGATGCGTAGTTCGGCCACCTTGGCCGCCAGCCAGTCGGCCTCGACTTCCCTATCCCCCTTCTCTACTCCAACCAGGAGGCAAAGCCCCAGGCCGATGCTTCCTTCCACCCGGCCTTCCACCGTAACCCTGGCTTCTTTTACCCTCTGCAGTACTATTTTCATCCTGGTTCTCCCGAGACCACCCCGGGAGCCAGGCCCTGGCCCGGAGTGTTGACTTTAAGTTAGAGTTATTCTATCATATGGCACTCAAAAGGAGATAGAGATGGCTCTCAGACACAAATCGGCTATCAGACAGCACCGTCGCAGCCTGCGGAGACGGGCCGTAAACCAGAGAAATAAATCCCTGATGAAGACCCTGATCAAGAAGCTCAGGGAAAAGATAGAGGCCGAAGACCGGGAAGCCGCCCTGGCTCTCCTGCCGTCAGTTTTCAAGGCCATAGACAGGGCCGTGGCCAAGGGAACTATCAAGAAGAATACCGGCTCCCGCTACAAGTCCCGCCTGTCCAGGCAAGCCCAGAGCCTGCCGGTCAAGGCCGGTTAAATTCCCGCTTTTTTCTATCCCGCAACTGAAAAAACCTGACCAGGAAGGTTTCTATCATTATGCCGGCGTCCAGGTCGCTTGATTTCAGCTTGATGTCAATCCGGCCCAGCTCTCTCACCAGCTCATCGAGTTCTTTCTGGCTGAAGGCCTTAAGGCAGGCAGAAAAGGCCTCCAGCTTGCGGTCAAACAGGCTCCAGCCCTCGCTCAACTGGGGTCGCATCTTGCTGAAGACCTCCTTGACCGGAACCTTCTTCTCTTCCACTTCCACCTTGGCCCGGGCCAGGGAAAGTATGTACCGGCTGAGCCCGGTAAAATAGTTGATAACCTCGGAGGCATCCGGCTGCTCGGCCAGGAACCTGGAGGTAATGCTCAGCGCTTCCTGCAGGCTTCCGGACTCCAGGGCGTCTTCGAGGGCAAACCGGTTATAGGTCTTTTGAAAGGCGCAGACGGCCAGGATGTCTTCTTCGGTGATGACCGCCCGGTCAGCGGAATAAAGGCTCAATTTTTCCAGTTCCTGTTCCGGGAGCAAAAGGTCGGTCCCGGCCGCTTCCAGCAGACGGTTGATGGCCTGGGGGCTGGTTTTTTTGCCCCGCTTCCTGAGTTCCTCGTGAACCCAGGCGGTAAGTTCCGGCGGACGCGGGGTTTTCATCTCCAGCAACCGGAGATTGCCACCCGCGCCTGTCTTCAGCCGGCTGAAAAAATCCAGCAGCCGGTTACCCTTCTTCAACTTTCCCGGATAGACAATTACCAAATACACTCCATCTGGCGGGGAGGCAAAGTACCTTTCTATCTCTTTCTCAAAAGGAACAACCAGCTGCCTGAAGGCCCGCTCGGCCAGCTGGGGATCATCTTCCTCTGGCTCGGGAAAGTAAACCACCAGGATTTTCCTGGTGGTGAACAGAAACATGTCCGGGCTCTGGGCTTCCTCCAGGATTTCCGACCAGTCTTTATCAAAAAGAAAATAGGTCTTAAGCTGGATCTGCTCCCCGCTCTTCCGGGCTTTTTCGACCGCTTCCTGCAGCTGCTTTCTCAGGTACGCGGCCTGTTCGCCGTAAACGAAAAGACCGGGGCCCAGGTTGTCGGGGGAAATTTCCTTTTTCCAGAGAAGGTAGAAAGGTTCGCGGGTTGACATCTAAAATCCTTCTACCAGGTTAACCACCAGCTGCCGGGCATACTTTTCGGCGGCCCGGTCGATGGCCCGGGTTTCCATCGTTTCGTAATCCAGGCCCTCCGGGATGTCGTACTCCTCGGTGTAAACGAAATTTTCGTCGGAAAACAGGACCTTCTGGTTGACCAGGTCGGAAAAGACAACGCTGGTGGTTATGGTTATCTTGAACCTGGTGGCCGTCCCGGCCGGCGAGAAGGCAATCGGCTGGACGCTGAAGGCCCGGACCTCGCCGCTCAGCAGCCCGTCGGCCTGGCTGCGCTCGCTGACGATGACCACCCCGGTCCTGGCCACCAGTTCGTTGATGACGCTCCTGGTGAGCTTGAGGTCCAGCTCGAACCGCCCGGAAGAATTCTTGAAGACCGGGACCTGGACCCTCTTCATCTGTGGAGGCCAGAAGCTGCCCTTCCCCCGGAGTTGATAACCGCAGGCAGCCAGGCAGGCCAGGAGCAGGCAGCAGGCTATGTATCTCGGCCAGAATTTCATCAACTCAGTTCAGACCACCAGGCTAACCAGCTTGTTCCTGACGCAGACCACCTTCTTGGGCTGTTTCCCAGAAAGGATTTCCTGGATCCGGGGCAGGGCCAGGGCCCTTTCCTTCAGGACATCCTCTTCCGTATCGGCGGGCACTTCGAACTTGTCCCGGAGCTTGCCGTTAACCTGGACGACGATGGTTACCATTTCTTCCCGGGCCAGTTCCGGGTCATAAGCCGGCCATGGGCTTTCAGCCACCAGCGTTCGGTGCCCGGTCCTTTCCCAGATCTCCTCGGCCACATGGGGAGCAAAGGGAGCCAGCATCAGGTTCAG
>JABLWX010000083.1 GCA_013178315.1 Candidatus Aminicenantota bacterium | reverse complement strand
AGCCCGACGGGCTTGTCCTGGCTGCCACCTCCGGGCCCGGCAATTCCGGTGGTGGACAGGGCAAAATCGGCTCCAGACTTTTTTCGCATTCCCTCGGCCATGGCCCGGGCCACCTCCTCGCTGACCGCTCCTTTTTCGGCTATCAGCTCCTCCGGCACCCCGAGTTCCAGGTTCTTGCTGCGGTTGCTGTAAGTCACGATTCCTTCAAGAAAATAATCCGAGCTGCCGGGAATATTGGTAATCCGGTTGGACAGCAGGCCCCCGCTGCAGGACTCGGCACAGGCCAAGGTCCAGCCAGCGGCCCGGAGTTTCTCTCCGATTACCTGTTCCAGGGATTTACCCTCGACCGAATAGACCAGGTTGCCCAGAAGTCGAATGATTGTGGCCTTTACACGGTTAAAAGCCTTTTCATCAGCTCCCGGTCGGCCACCTCTAACCGGCATTTCCAGCCTGATCTGAACGTCACCGGGTGAGGCCAGGGTGATCAATTGCAGGCGGGGAGGCAAGTTTTTATAAACGGGCCTGATCAGGTCTTCGACCAGGGATTCTCCGGCCCCGGTTATCCTGATTACTGACCTCAATACCCTGACTTCTCCGAACTCTTTTAGCCGTGGCAGCACCAGGTTTTCGACCATCGGCTTAAGTTCGGAGGGAGGACCTGGAAGCAGGATTATAATCCGGCCTCCTTTCTCCAGCCAAAGCCCGGGGGCCGTCCCGTGAAGGTTTTCCAGGACTTCGGCTCCCTCTATCACGTAGGCCTGGCGGCGATTGGAAGCGGGCATCTTCAGGCCACGGCTTTCAAACCTGAGCCTGATCTTATCCAGGATGTCCCGCCGGAAGACCAGCCGGGTGCCCAGGACCTCGGCCACCGCCTGCCGGGTGCGGTCGTCATCGGTCGGTCCCAGGCCGCCACAGACCAGAATCAGCCAGCTGCGTTTCCAGGCAATTTTCAGGACCTGTTTCAGGTCCTCCAGCCGGTCGCTGACCACTGTCTTGTAATCTAATGGCCAGCCCAGCTCCTGAAGCTTTTCGGAAATGAAAAGAGAATTAGTTTCCTGAAAGTAGGGAGTCAGCAGCTCGCTGCCGACGGCTATGAACTCGATGGTCTTCTGGCCGCGTTCAATCATGCTACAGCCCGAAAATAAGTATCGCTAGCTGAAGCAGGATGTTAACGACCAACCCGGTGCCCAGGTCATCGGCCATTATGCCCCAGCCGGCCGGAAGGGTTTCCAGCTTCTTCACCCCCATGGGTTTTATGATATCCAGAAAGCGGAAAAGTATAAAGGCCGGGGCCAGAACGACCCAGTCCGGCCTCAGCAGGAAGACAGCCAGAAGCTGGCCTGCCACCTCGTCGATGACCACCTTGCCCGGGTCTTTCAGGTTGAGGCTCCGGGCATAAATCGAAGAAAAATAAACCCCGGCAGCAATTACCAGGAACAGGACTGCCAGATAAAGCGGCCATGACAGGCGATGGAGGTAATACTTATAGAGTACCACCATGGCCAGGCTGGCCAGGGTTCCCGGGGCCAGGGGAAATAAACCGATACCGAAAAAAGTCGAAATTACCTTAGCCAGTTTAACCATCAATCACCCTTCCTATCAGGTCGTAATCCAGGGAGCGCTTTACCCGAACTCTAAGGAAAGCCGGCAGGTCTTTTCCCTTCAATCCGGGGGCCGGTTCGACCAGAACCTGCCCATCTACCTCGGGGGCCTGGAACCTGGCCCGGGTGGCCAGATAACCTGGCTTCCGGGCTTCTGACCCGTCGACGATTACTTCCAGGGTTTGCCCGCGAAAGGTTGAATAGAATTGGCGGGAAATCTCCCTCTGCTGCCACATGATGGCCTGCTGCCTTTTTTTCTTTTCAGCCTCGGGAACGGTATGGCCCAGTCCGGCCGCCGCGGTTCCGGGTTCTGGCGAGTAACAGAAAACCCCCAGGTGTTCAAACCTGGCCCGGTCCACAAAGGCCTGCAGTTCCCTGAATTCTTTCCGTCCCTCGCCGGGAAAGCCTACAATCAAGGAACTTCTGATGGCCACTCCCGGCACTTTTTTTCTTATTCTATCCAACAGCTTTAAGGCTCTGGTCCCGTCCAGCCCGCGGCCCATCTTCTTCAGGATGGAACTTGAAGCATGCTGAAAGGGCAGGTCCAGGTAACGACACATCTTGCCTTCCAGCATTACCTCCAGCAGGCTCTCATCCACTTCTTCCGGATAGCCATAAAGCAACCTGATCCACTCGATTCCCTTTACCGACAGCAATCTTGATAGCAACCTGGTCAGGCCTGGCTTTTTCCTGTCGCGTCCGAAATAGGTGGTATCGTGGGAAATAAGGTTAATTTCCTTGATACCCAGGTCGGCCAGGTTCTTCACCTCTCTTACCACCGATTCCACAGTTCTCGATTTATAAGGACCCTTGATCAGCGGAATGCTGCAGAAAGAGCAGCGATGGGAGCACCCTTCCGAGATCTTAACATAGGCCCAGTGAGGACCGGTGGAAATTGCCCGCGGCGTCTTGTGGTCCAGAAGAAAGGTACCGGCCCGGGGCACATCTTTCTTTTTTTCGATTATCTCGTCGATTCGGTCGAAGGCCCTGACCCCGCTCCAGACATCAACCTGGGGATAGCGGGCTTTCAGGAAATCAGGAAATCTTTCCGGGTAACAGCCGACCACCACCAGCAGTCTTCCTGGCCTGGCCTGCTTCCAGCTCAACCCCAGGTCAATTGTTCTGTGGGCTTCTTCCCGGGCTGGCCCGATAAAGCCGCAGGTGTTGATGACCAGGATGTCGGCCTGAGAGAGGTCAGCGGTGAAACTGTAACCCCTGGAATCCAGCCGGGCCAGCATGACCTCGGAATCGACCAGATTCTTGGCACAACCGAGGGTGACCAGCGAAATTTTTGGCATCAATTCGAATTTCAGGGATAAATTCTGTAAAGCAGCCTGGGGAAGGGAATGGTTTCCCTGATATGAGGCAACTTGCAGATCCAGGCCACAGTCCTCTCCAGCCCGAGCCCGAAGCCGGAGTGGGGGAAGGTTCCGTAGCGGCGCAGGTCAACGTACCATTTATAGGCTTCCTCGGGCAGGTTGAACTCCTTGATTCTCCGTTCCAGGAGCTCCAGGTCGTGAATCCTCTGGCCGCCGCCGATGATTTCCCCGTAACCTTCTGAAGCCATGAAATCAACACCAAGGGCCAGGTCGGGTCTCTGGGGGTCAGGCTGCATGTAGAAGGCCTTGATCTTGGCCGGAAAGTGGGTAACACAGACCGGGCGGTCATAAATCTGGGAAAGGATTGTCTCTTCCGGGGCCCCGAAATCATCGCCATAGACCATTTTAGAACCGTGTTCCACCAGTTGCTTTACTGCCTCGTCGTAGGTAAACCGGGGGAAGGGCTTGGTTATTCTCTCCAGCGGGGCGGTATCCCTTTCCAGGATTTCCAGGTCCCTTTTCCTTCTGTCCAGGACTCTTTCCAGGATGAACAGGATGAGATCCTGGCCCAGCTCGATAATATCTTCCAAAGTGGCAAAGGCCACCTCCGGTTCCACCATCCAGAACTCGATCAGGTGTCTCCGCGTTTTTGATTTTTCGGCCCGGAAGGTTGGCCCGAAACAGTAAACCTTGCCAAAGGCCGCGGCCGTGGCCTCGTTGTAGAGCTGGCCGCTCTGGCTGAGATAGGCTTTCTGGTCAAAGTACTGGGTTTCAAACAGGGTGGTGGTGCCCTCGCAGGCGCTGGGGGTCAGGATGGGGGTGTCCATCAACCTGAAGCCCCGGCCATCAAAAAAGTCACGGATAGCCCTGACCGTTTCCGCCCTGACCTGAAGGATGGCATGCTGTTTCTGGGAACGAAGCCAGAGATGGCGGTGCTCCATCAAGAAAGGAACCGAATGTTCCTTGGGAGTGATGGGATAATCCCTGGCAATCTGGAGGACTTCAATATCGGATATCTCCAGCTCGTAGCCTCCGGGCGCCCGCCGGTCCTCCCTGACTTTGCCCCTGACGATGACTGAAGACTCCTGGGTCAAGTCGTCGAAGACTTTGAACAGCGGAAAATCCTTGTCGGGGTGGAAGAGCGTTCCCTGGATAATCCCGGTGCCGTCGCGGACGAGAAGGAAGCGCACCTTGCCGCTTGACCTTTTATTGTAAACCCAGCCGCGAATTTCAACTTCCTGTCCGTTATGCTGGCCGATATCCTCTATGTAAACCCATTTCATAATGGAAGAATTATACCAAAATGACCACCTAAATCAATCCGCCGGCCTCACCGGCACCGCCGTGAGGGTACTTATCGACCGGGCCTTGCAAATTTAAGCCCGATACTTTAATGTATCGGGTAGCAAAACATGGCTGAAATCAAGCCCTACAAGCCGGTCAAGCTGGTCTGCGGGATCATTTTCCCCGAGGAAGAAATCCGGAATCAGGCCGAAGCCAGCCTTTCAGACAAGTTTGGACCGGTCGACCTGGCCAGTCCCTTCTTTCCTTTTACCTATACCGATTACTACCAACCCCAGATGGGGCCGATCCTGTACCGGGCCTTTGTCAGCTTTGCCCGGTTGATTCAACCAGAAGAGCTGGCCGGCATCAAGGTCTGGACCAACAATTTGGAAGATAGCTTCAGACTGCGGTTTCCGGCTCCGTCCAGGCCGGTCAACCTCGACCCAGGTTATCTGACTGCTTCTGCCCTGGTGATGGCCACGGCCAAGGATTTTTCACACCGCATTCCTATCGGGCAGGGGATATATGCCCACCTGGAATTACTGTTCACCAGGAAAGGAGTTAAGCTCCTGGACTGGACTTACCCGGATTTTAAGCAGCCGGGATACCAGGAGTTTTTTCTCCGGGTGAGGGAAATCTACCTGCGGCAGCTCAGGGAGAAATCATAGGTCATCAGTCTTCTTTCTGACCTGACCGGGCCCAGGCCAGAAACCTTTCCCTGGCCCCGGGCCGGTTATTCAAGAATTCGCTGACCACCACCGTGGCCTGGAAATCCGGATGGAGGGGGTCGGCAATCACCGCGTCCAGGCCATGCCCGATGAGGTTGCTGAGAAAGGTCAAGTTGACCACCCGCCTCCTGGGTAAACCATAAGATATGTTGCTCAGGCCGGCCAGGGTCTTTATACCCGGGAATTCTTTTCTTACCAGGAGCAGGCTTTCTAGGAAGAGGCGCCCGGCCTCGGGTCTTACGGCCAGGGGCCTGGCCAGCAGGTCCAGGAAGATGTCGTCCTTGCCGAGTGGAGTCTGGCTGAAGAGCCGGTTGAGAATTTTACCGGCCAGGCTGACCATCTGGTCCGGAGTCTCCGGGAAGCCGCTCTCGTCAAGGCAGGAAACAATGACCTGGGGCCGGTAGTCACAGATTAGCGGAATTATCTCCTCAAGCTCGCGTTGCTTGCCCGGAAGCGAGTTTAGCAGGGCCCGGCCGCGATGAACTCTCAGCCCCGACTCCAGGGCAGCCGGGCTGGCGCTGTCTATTGAAATCGGCAGTGAAGTCCTTTCCTGAACGATGGGAATGATCCAGGTAAGTATCTCGGACTCCCGGTTCAGCAGGGTCGAGGCGTTGAGGTCCAGGTAGGAACACCCGGCCCTTTCCTGTTCCATTGCCAGCTCAACCAGGTAACCCTCATCCTTCTGGAGAAAGGCTTCCTCCACCGGCCGACGGCTGGAATTCAAGAGTTCGCCAATGATAATAAGCATCTTCAGTCCCGGTAATAAATATTTCCGGTCAGATTTCAGGTTGAAAGGGGGAGATAGCTCTCAGCCGGGCAACTATGTCCGGCATCTCCTTGAGCACGGTCTCCACATCCTGGTCGGTGTTGAACCGGCCCAGCGACATCCTGATGGCTGACCTGGCAATTTCCGGCTTCAGGCCGATGGCCAGGAGCACATGCGAAGCCTCTTCTGATTCCTCGCTGCAGGCCGAGCCGGTAGAAACATATATCTCCCTGGTGGCCAGGGCCAGCAGAATGGCCTCGGCCTCCAGCCCAGGATAGGCAAAATTGACGGTGGTCTTGATCCTTTTTTCCGGATGACCGTTGAATATTATGTTGGGGATTTTCTCTTCCAGGCCGGTTTTTAACTTCTCGGCCAGTTTTTCCAGCCTGTCCTTATCCTTCTTCCACCTTTCCTGAAGGATCCGGGCCGCCTCGCCGAAGCCCACAATCCCGGCCGTATTCTCCGTGCCGGCTCTAAGACCAAATTCCTGGTGACCACCGTGGATAAAGGGCAGAATTGGCGTTCCCTTTTTTATATAGAGAGCCCCGACTCCCTTGGGTCCATAAATTTTATGCGAGGATACAGTCAGGAGGTCGACTCCCAGTTTCCTGACGTTGACCTCCATCTTGCCAAAGGCCTGTACGGCATCCGTATGAACCGGAACTCCATAACGCCTGGCCAGCCTGATTATTTCTTCCAGGGGCTGGATGGTGCCGATCTCGTTATTGGCCATCATCACCGAAACCAGGGCCGTCTCGTCCGAAATAACAGACTCTAGGTAGTTAAGGTCGACCAGTCCAAACCTGTCAACCGGAAGGTAATGAACGAGGTAGCCTCTCTTTTCCAGGTATCGAGCCGTTTCCAGGACGGCCGGGTGTTCTATAGCAGAAGTTATGAACTGCTTTTTCTCGGGTCGGGCTTCCAGGACCCCGATGATGGCAAAATTGTCTGCTTCGGTTCCGGAACCGGTAAAAACAATCTCGCTGCGGTGAGCCCCGAGGGCTGCGGCCACCTGTTCCCGGGCCTCGGTCAGAAATTCTTTTACCTGGCGCCCGATTGGATAGAGCGAGGAGGGATTGCCGAAATGCTCCCGGATAAACCAGGCCATTTTTTCGGCCACCAGGGGGTCAAGGGGAGTAGTGGCGTTATTATCCAGGTATACCATATCTGCTTTCCAGTTCTATTTTACGCCTATCCGAGGATTAGGGAAGAGGCCACCACAGCGGGCGAAACTGACCTGTTCAGCCCCGGGCGAATTTTTCTTTCAATATCCTGACCACTTCCATCCCGGCTCTTTTCTGGCCTTCCTCGGCTGCCGCTCCCAGGTGGGGCGTGGCCGTAACCCGCGGATGGTCGATCAGAGAAAAATCCTCGGGCGGTTCTTTCTCAAAAACATCCAGGGCCGCAGCCTTAACCTTGCCGGAGTTCAGGGCCTGGAGCAGTGCTTTTTCATCAACGACTCCGCCGCGGGCCACGTTGACGATGACCACCCCGTCTTTCATCATGGCAAACTCGGCCTCACCCAGAATTGGTTTCTGGGTCTTGGGCACATGCAGGGTGATGATGTCGGCCTGCTTGATAAGCTCTTCCAGGCTGACCTGTTTAACGGGTAGGTCGGTGGCTATCTGGATCACGTCGTAAGCCAGGACGGTCATGCCGAAGGCCATGGCTCTTCTGGCCACTTCTTTTCCTATACGGCCGAAGCCGATAATGCCCAGTGTTTTTCCGTAAAGTTCGGTCCCGGTGAAGGCCTTTTTCTCCCACTTGTGCTGCTTCATGGTCAGATTGGCCGGACCGTGATGACGGACCGCGCCCAGCATCAGGCCCAGGGTATGTTCGGCCACGGAGATGGAAGTGGCCGCCGGAGTATTGGCCACTTCTATTCCCCTTTCCTTAGCCGCGGCCACGTCTATATTATCCAGACCGATACCGGCCCTGATAAGTAACTTCAAATTCTTTCCGGCCTCTATAACCGGCCTGGTTATTTTGGTGGCGCTGCGAACCACGGCCACCTCAAATTCCGGGATGATCTGAACCAGTTCCGGCTCGCTGAGCCCGGTCTTAACCGTTACCTCAAAACCGGGGACTTTCTGCAGCTCGGCCACAGCCTCTTTATCCAGGGTGTCAGCTACCAGTATTTTGGTCATTGCCATCCCTCCCTTAAAATCTTCTGGGCGGCAGCCACCGAGGCTCCCGCCTGGAACTTATCATAGCCCAGATCCAGGAGAGTCATTTCCAGGGCGGACAGGGCGGTGATGATGTCGAAGCCACCCATGTAACCCAGGTGGGCAATGCGGAAGAATTCGCCCTTGTGTGGCTCCTGGGCGTTGGATATGTAAGCCATGTATTTACTCTGCATGGTCTTGACCAGCTTGTTGCCGTCAACCCCGGCCGGGGTCTTGACCGCGGTCAGGATGTTCCCGGGTTTTTTAGCCAGAAGTTCAAGGCCGATGGCCTTGACCGCGGCCCTGGTGGCATCACCCAGAATCTGATGGTGCCTGAGCAGGTTATCCAGCCCCATGTTCCTGATGATATCCAGGGCCTTTTTCTGCTGGATGATCAGAGAAACGGCCGGAGTCCAGGGGGTGGTCTGCTTTTCCAGGTTCTTCCGGTACTTCTTGATATCAAAATAAAACTTGGGCAGTTTGGAGGTTTCCACCAGCTTCCAGGCCTTCGGGCTGAAGGCAAGGTAGGCCAGGCCCGGAGGAATCATGAACGATTTCTGGGAACCGGTAACCAGGATATCAATCTTCCAGTCGTCCATATGGCAGGCAGTGGCTCCGAGGCCCGAAATGCCATCAACCACCAGGATGGCCTCGGTGGCAGCCACCACCTCACCAAAGCCCTTGATATCAAAGATGGCCCCGGTCGAGGTTTCCGACAGAGTCGTGAAAATGGCTTTGACCCCGGGATTCTTCTTAATTTCCTCGGCCAGCTGTTCCGGGCTGAAATCTTCACCCCAGGGCAGGACGATCTCTTTGGTGTCCAGCCCGAAAGCCCGGCAGATGTTGCCCCATCTCTCCCCGAACTTACCACCGTTGATGGTAATAACCTTGTCTCCGGGCGACAGGGTATTTATGACTGCCGTTTCCATGGCTCCGGTTCCGGAAGCGGCCAGGATGTAGACATCTTCCTTGGTCCCGAAGACATATTTCAGACCCTCGGTCACTTCCATGAAGATCTTGGAAAATTCAGGAGTCCGGTGATGGATGATGGGCTCGGCCGCCACCGATAGAACCGATTCCGGAACCGGCGTGGGTCCGGGTGATAAAAGATAATACTTTTTTATCATATTATTCCTCCTTGAAACTTAACATTCATACCAAATAATTAACCTAAATTGGACGATAAAGTCAACCTTCATAGCTCCAGGAGAAGCCTGGTGAGCAGAGCAGTCCTCTGGATCATGGTCGGCAGAAGGAGATGCTCGTGGGGGGCATGCATGCCCTCGCCCTCGGGCCCGAGCCCGTCCAGGCAGGGCAACCCCAGGTGAGAAGCGATCGAGGCGTCTGAACCGCCCCCGCTGCGTCCCGGAACGAGGTCCATCCCCAGCGAAGAAGCGATCTCGCGGGCTCGATTAAACAATTGACGCGAAGCCGGGCTGAATTCCATCGGCGGGGTGAAGCTCTGCAGGCTGGCCCTGACCCTGGCTCCTTTCAGGGCCGGCCGCAACTCGCGCAGGTATGATTTCAGAGTGTTCAGGTCCTGGGAGGTCCAGAAGCGAAGGTCGCAGATAGCCCAGGCCTTTTCCGGAACCACGTTGGCCTTCTCTCCGCCGCCAATCAGCCCGATATTCAGGCTCAGGTCTTTTATCTTCAGTTTTTTCAGCTTTTGCAGTTGGGCCATCAGCTCTTCAATGGCGTTTACACCCTTATCCGGGGTGCTGGCATGGGCCTGGCGTCCGCTGCAATCTATCCTGACCACCACCCGACCCTTCCTCTGGACTTTTATCGTTCCTCCGGGCAGGCCCGGTTCCAGGCAGAGTACCAGGCCGGCTTTCTTGGCCAGGGCGGCAATCTGGCGATGGCTGTCATCGTTTCCCGTTTCCTCGGCCGAATTTATGAACAGCCAGATTTTTCGGCGGGGCTTTACTCCCAGGTTGCTGATAGCTCCGAGAGCAAAAACTGCCATGACCATCCCGGCCTTCATGTCCAGAGCCCCCGGTCCGAAAACCTTGTCACCGGCCAGGTAGAAGGGCATCCTGTCGATGGTGCCGAGCGGCCAGACGGTATCGATGTGGGTCAGAACCAGGATCGGACCTCCGGAGGCTCTGGTCCCGGGCCAGCCGAATTCGATGAGGTGGAGATCGCCTATTTCCTTCTGGGGAAATTTTTTGACCAGGCCGCCCAGGCCGGTGAGATGCTTCAGAACTTCGGCGCAGCATCTATCAACGGCTTTTTTCTCGGAGGTCGGAGATTCCAGCTGAACCAGGTTTTTCAACAGCCTGACCATCTCACCCTGACGAGAACGGAAGTACCTCAGGAAATCCATTGTCCCTCCTCTCTACCATTAATTGATTATATTCAGTAATGAAAAAATTTAAAGCGAAATAGCCGTTCTGGTGATTCCGGCAAAACCCCTGGCCCGCTTAGCCTTCCCGGGTCGGGTTGACCGGCAGCCTCAAGCCGGTTGATTATATTGACGAATTGAATTAAATTTTTAGCTATGAAGAAACTCAAATTGCTCTGGCTGCTGATTTCGGCAGCCACTCTGCTGACCGTTCTGTCCCTCAGCGGAGAGATTTATTACCCCTGGAAAAATACCTTCATCGGAGCCCTGGACCCCAGGGCCTGGCCGGGCCTGATGGTCGTGCCCAGCCCGGCTTCCGCCTTTGCCTTTGCCCCCAGGGTTTATCGCCAGGACAAACTGGCCGAGTTCCACGATTTCTTCTATCTGGTTTCCGAGGTGGGACCCCATTCTCCCGATGGCCTCTATGCCTCGATGAAGTTCGACCTGCGGCTTCCATTTAAGAAGGGAAGGGAGACCCCGATTTTTCTCAAGCCCACCCTTGACGATTATGTGATGCTGGTGGAGTGGAGCCGGCGCGATGAGCAGACGGTCGTTGGCCGCTATCGTTTCCCGGCCATACTGGACCGGGTGGTCCTGGTCTTTTATTTTCCCTGGGATTTCAAGGGAAACTATTATTATCTTCCGGCCTCGAGTTACATTCACGGTCAGTCGGCTGCCCGGAAAAACGAGCAGTTTCTCTGCTGGTTAAGCCTGACCCCAGAAAAAGTTGAGCCGGTTGGGAGCGAGCTCCACCTGACCTTCAAGGTCAGAGGTGAAACCGAACTGCATTTCGCGGTCGGTAGCGGCGAAAGTCTGGAAACCATAAACGACCGGATCTACCGCTTCAGAAGCGGCGGGGCCATCAATGACATCCTGAGAGAAGAACGTCTGGCCTACAATAAAAAGAGACTTCAGGTCACCGGGCTCTACCAGGGAGCGGCCGAGGCCATCACCAACAACCTCTTCTGGATGTCTCTTTACCAGAACGGGTATCATCGCTTTTATACCCCGGCCGGACGGGGCTGGATATTCCCGCGACCCGATGGTCAGCCTGATCACTGGACGATCTTCGAGTGGGATTCCTTCTTCAATTCCCTGGAAATAGCGGTCGAAAGCCAGAAGCTGGCCAGCGACGTGGTCAAAGCCGTCCTCCAGACCCAGTATCCAAACGGCAACATTCCCAACTGGCGCGGTCGCTTCAACGGCACTCCCGACCGCTCCCAGCCGCCGGTGGGGTCTTTCGCCGTGCTGAAGCTATTCCTGAAGACCGGTGACCGGGAGCTGATCCAGTTTGCCTATCCTTACCTGAAGAAGTGGCATCAGTTCTGGACAGAACCGATGCCCGGTGGCCACCCCAGAAGGGACGGCAATAACGACGGCCTGCTGGAATGGGGAAGCGATGCCGGGCTGGTAGCCGGAGAGGTGCCCCCCTGGGAAAAAGAGGCCAGCGGCAAGCAAAGGGCCATGTGGGAATCAGGCCAGGACGACCTGCCCAACTGGGACGAGGCCGGTTTCAATAACCGAACCGGAACGATGGAGATGAACTGCGTCGACCTGAATAGTCTCTATGCCCTTGATTCCTACTGCCTGGCCCGGCTGGCCGAGTTTCTCGGCAAGGAAGAAGACCGGAAAAAGTTTCTGGACGAGTATGAAAAAACCAGGAAACTGGTGAACCTCTATCTCTGGAACGATAAGGAAGGATTCTACTTTGACCGGTACTGGGATGGCCGTTTTTCCACCAGGAAAGCCGCCTCCAACTTTTTCCCGCTGGTGGCCCGCATACCCGACGAGAAGCAGGCCCTGAAGATGCTCCGCCACCTGTTAAATCCCGAGGAGTTCTGGGGCGATTTTGTCCTGCCCACCATCTCCAGGGATGACCCGGCTTTCTCCGACCAGCAATACTGGCGGGGGACAATCTGGCCCCCGACCAACTACCTGGTCTACCAGGGACTGAAGTCCTACGGCCTGGACCTGGTAGCCGCCGATTTCGCCCGCAAGAGCACCGACCTGTTCTTGCGAATCTGGAAGAATTATCAGCTCTGCCCGGAAAACTTCGATTCCAGGACCGGGGAAGCCGGGGGGCAGCGTTACCAGAGCTGGGGACCGCTTTTTGCCCTCATCGGGGTGGAAGAATACCTGGATATAACTCCCTGGGATGGATTCAGGTTCGGACAGCTTAAACCGGAAACAAAGGGCCTGCTAAAACGGATGTCCATTCTAGGCCGCCACTACGAAGTGGAAATGTCTCCATCCCGGGTGAGACTCATTGAAGAGGGAAGGGAGTTGCTTAAGACCGAGGCCCCGGCCGTTTTTCGCCACTTTCTTTATACACCCCGAGAAATTTCTTTCGAGGTCAAGAGCCTAAAGAAAAACACCATCAGCCTTAACCTGGGAACCAAGAAAAAGGGTCAGATCCTTCTCAACGGTAAAGAGGCAGGCCAGTTTGACGGCCGTGAGGTTGAAGTCAGGGTGCCCGAAGGGGAACAGGCCGTGGTCATAATCGTCCAGGATTGACCAGCTCGGGGACCCTGTCTTTCCAGAGCCAAGCTGCCGCTATTCGCGAAGAAGGAGAACGGGATGACCGGCAGCCGAGAGCTTCTCGGCCAGCTGCCTGGCCTCTACCTCGTTTGCTGCCCTGAGACGGACCCGGTGAAAAGTCCGGCCGTTGGTTTGAAATGAGGAAAGGTAAACGCCGGGAAATTCTTTCTGCAATTTCTGGAAAAGGTTCCGGGCATTCTCCTCAATCGCAAAAGAACCAACCTGGAGAATATAAGCACCGGACCGGGGTTCCACTGCGGGCGGTTCATAGCCGGTGACTTCAAGCCTGACCCGGGCTGTACCCGGGCCAATCAGGCCCAGCAGCCGAGCGGCGGCATAAGACAGGTCTATAATGCGCCCCTTGACAAAGGGCCCGCGGTCATTTATCCGGACCGTAACCTGTCGGCCATTTTCCAGGTTGGTAACCAGCACCATCGTTCCAAAGGGAAGCGTGGGATGGGCGGCAGTCAGGTCATTCTGGTCGAAGATTTCCCGGCTTGAGGTCGGGCGGCCGTGAAACTCCTGGCCATACCACGAAGCTATGCCTGTCTCCACGAAGCCGGCAGGCGGCGGGCTAACTTCCGGCCGCGAAGGCCGGCAGGAATATAAGGCGGCCAGCAAAATCAGTAAAGGCACAAAGAACGTCTTTTTCATCCTGTCCTATTTTGCCAGTCTCAGCACTGAATTTCAAACTGATTGACAACTTGCCGGGAATCAGGCAAAAATTGATTTGTTCTAATTAATTCAGAAACAGGCAGGAGTTGAAGATGAAGAAAATCGAAACGAGAAAGCTGGAAATGCCGGAATCCCCTTACCGCGACCTGGAATTCCTGGAATCCCTGGAAGGCAGAACTCTTAGAATACTCAGTGAATACGTTTGGCCCATGGCCAGGCTGGAAAAGCTCAAGGTGGAAAGCACCGTCCTGTTTCTGGGCTCGGCCAAGGCCAGCCCGGCCAGTTCCGGTTCCATCCTGCACAGGTATTACTGGGAAGCCGAGGAGCTGGCCTACCGGATTACCAAGTGGGGCATGAACATCAAGCCCAGGGGCAGAAAGTACGTGATCTGCACCGGTGGCGGTCCGGGAATCATGGAG